>CABQAA010000071.1 GCA_902461995.1 uncultured Oscillospiraceae bacterium
CCTTTGCCGCCTCCAGCATCTCCTCGAGGGATTTCGACACCCGGTCGTCCACCTGACCTCCCGTCTTGTAATTGACGATATGGTGTTTGTACGTGTCCTGATAATACGCCTTGTCCATAGGATTCCAGGAATTGACGAGCAGCAGATTCCAGGGAGCTCCCGCTTTCTGGATATAGACGCCGGACGGCGGGGTGGTCGTCTGAGGCCTTGTCGGCGCGGCCGCTGTAGGGGATGCAGCTGTCACGGTGGTGGTCTCGACCGTTGCAGCGGATGTAGCCGCCGTGGTTTTCACCGTTTGGGAATGCTCCGAGGCAGCGCGTCCGGATTCCGGTTGCACGCCGGGCAATCCGGGGAATCGTCCCCAAATCAGGACAGCCGTGATCACTCCGGCACAGACCAGCGCGGCAGCAGAAATCCACACGGCGGCTTTTGACTTCCTATGCATACACGCCCCTTTCTTTCAAAGAAGACAACAGAGTCAGTGTAGCATATCGACGGGAAATTAGAAAGGGATTTATGCAAATATTTATTTTCTCGTTCTGAAGGGAAAACCCGCCTAAAATTTTCCGTCTTCCGGCGTCTTTTTCATCCAAAGTCCAGATTTTTCAGTTTTTGGCCGGACAGCCCTTCCGATTCGGGCAAATTTGTGATATAGTGTAACATGGGGTGGAATTCGGAAATGGTTTCCCGGTTTCCTCCCTCCTGTATGCCGACGCAGCTTGTTTTTTTCATACTGCCCGCACATTCTGCCGCGCATGGCAATTCCAGAAAGGCGTGTCACGACGATGAGAAAAACCAAAATCATTTGCACCCTCGGGCCGTCCACCGATAATCCTGCCGTTTTGCGGGAACTGATGCTTTCCGGCATGGACGTAGCCCGCATCAACATGTCCCACCAGAATCATGACGCCCATCGTGCCCGCATCGAGATGGTCAAAACTCTGCGGGAGGAACTGCATCGGCCCGTGGCGATTTTAATCGACACGAAAGGGCCGGAAATCCGGCTGGGCACCTTTGCCGAAAAGGTGACGCTCAAGGCCGGAGATGCCTTCACCCTGACGACGGTTCCCGCCGAGGGAACAGCGGAGCGGGCATCCATCAGCTTCGCGGGTCTGCCCGGCGACGTGCAGGCGGGCAGCCATATTCTCATCGACGACGGACTGATCGACCTGCTCGTGAGGGAAACCACCGCCACCGACATTCTCTGCGAGGTGCAGAACGGCGGTGTTGTCTCCTCGAATAAAGGCATCAACGTACCCGGCGCCGCGCTTTCCATGCCCTTCATGAGTGAGCGGGACAAGGCGGACATCGCCTTTGCCTGCGAGGTGGAAGCCGATTTTATTGCCGCATCCTTCACCCGCCGAGCAACTGACGTGCTCCAGGTACGGCAGGAGCTGGAACGGCATCGCAATCATTCCATCCGCATCATCGCCAAAATCGAAAACGCCGAGGGCGTCGACAATATCGACGACATTCTGAAAGTGTCGGACGGCATCATGGTGGCCCGCGGCGATATGGGGGTCGAAATCGCCCTCGAGGAGATCCCGAGCATTCAGAAAACCCTCATACACAAGGGATATAACGCCGGCCTGCAGGTCATCACCGCCACCCAGATGCTCGATTCCATGATGAAGAATCCCCGCCCCACCCGGGCGGAAACCACCGATGTCGCCAACGCCATTTACGACGGTACCAGCGCCATCATGCTGTCGGGCGAGACGGCGGCGGGCGCCTTTCCCGTGGAAGCCCTGCGCACCATGGCTCGCATCGCGGAGAGAACCGAGCGGGACATCAATTATAAAAAACGTTTCACGTCCCGCGAGCTTCAGGACGCGCCGAACGTCACCAATGCCATCTCCCACGCCACCGTCACCACCGCCCACGATCTCGGCGCCAAGGCGATCATCACCGTGACCAAATCGGGTACAACGGCCCGGATGATCTCGAAATTCCGGCCCGACTGCCCCATCATCTGCTGCACCCCGACCCCGTCCGTCCTGCGGCAGATGAACCTCTCCTGGGGGGTCATTCCCCTGATGGCGGAGGAAAAAACCAATATGGACGAGCTGTTCGACCATGCGGTCGACTGCGCGGTGGGAGCCGGCTATCTCACCAGCGGCGATCTGGTGGTCATCACCGCGGGCGCGCCCCTCGGCATTTCAGGCACCACCAATCTGCTCAAAGTGCATCTCGTAGGAAACATCCTGGTCCAGGGCGTGGGCGCAACGCCCTATACCGCCTGCGGCAACCTGTGTGTCGTCAACGACGAGGAGGAAGCCCTGCGCGCTTTCCGCCCGGGCGACATCCTCGTTATTCCGCAGACCAGCAACCGTATTCTCTCCCTGCTGCGGGAAGCCTCCGCCATCATCACCGAAGCGCCCGGACTCAACAGCCACGCCGCTATCGTGGGGATGACGCTTGAAAAGCCCGTCCTCGTCGATGCGGCGGGCGCCACCTGCATCCTCAAAAGCGGCACCACCGTCACGGTCGACGGGGAGCGGGGCGTGGTCCTTTACGGCGACACCATGTGATTTTTTGGTGTTTTAGAACCGAATATTTTTTAAAAAAGCCCCGCTTAGGCTGGGCTTTTTTTCATGTCTGTGCTACAATCCGATTGAACGCCGGAGATTGGTCCGGGTTTCACTTGAAAGACCCTTTGACGAAAAGGAGGAGATACTCTTGGGATTTTTTCGCAAACCTTACCGGTTCGGCATCCTTTACGGAACAGCGCTCTGCGCCGCCTTTGCTTTTGCGCTGCTTGATACTTTTGTTATCCCGAAAAGTCTGGCCGCTGTTCCGGACAAATCACCCGCTGCGTCCGCTCCTCCCTCGTCGGCTGTCGATTCCTCCGCCGCTCCCACACAGCCCGCCGCGGAGTCCGGCAGCGCCTCTGAATCCTCTTCCGAATCCTCCTCCGCTTCCGTGCCTTCTTCCAATCCCGCTGCATCGGAGGAATCGTCTGCCCCGGCCGCGGGGACCTACACGGCCACTTCCTATACCGACGAAAATCTTTCCATCACCATCACCGAATGGCGGGCGTACGACACCACCATCTACGCCGTCGATATCGTGCTGTCCGACGTATCGCAGCTAAAGACGGCCTTTGCCAACAACACTTACGGCCGCAACATCAAGCAGACCACCTCCGCTATGGCGGCCGCGCACGACGCGATTCTGGCGATCAACGGGGATTATTACGGCTTTCGCAATGCTGGGTATGTGCTCCGCAACGGCGTGCTGTACCGCAGTTCCGTCTCCGGCTCCGAAGACCTGGCCGTGATGGCGGACGGTACGTTCCGGATCATCGAGGAATCCCAGGTGAGCGCCGACGCTTTGGCGGAAGAGGGCGCGGTGCAGATATTCTCCTTTGGCCCGGCCCTGGTGGACGACGGAGCCATTCAGGTGGATCTCGACACCGAGGTGGAGCGGGCGAAGGCCAGCAATCCCCGCACGGCCATCGGGATGATCGCGCCGCTCCATTACGTCTTTCTCGTTTCGGACGGGCGGACAGATGAGAGCGAAGGGCTCACACTGTATCAGCTCGCCTCCGTCTTCCAGGAGCTGGGCTGCACCGTAGCCTACAATCTGGACGGGGGCGGATCCTCCACCCTGTGGTTTAACGGCCGGATCATCAACACCCCCACCGACGGAATCAAGAACGGAGAACGGAAGGTGAGCGACATTGTCTATATCGGGTACTGACCGTTCCAGCCCCCGCGCCGCCCTGGTCTTTCTGGCGGTGAGCGTCGGCTGCGGAGTGATCGGTTATGTTTACACCCTGTTCGGGCATGGCGTGCATTCCTTCTTCATGGACCATCTCTATCTCTGGACCCTTCCCGGGGCGCTTTTCCACGGGCTGCTGTACCTGTGTCACACCGTCCCAAACCGGGCGGCCGCCAACGCTTTGGCGGCGGGACTTGCCACGCTGACGGCGGGGAGCGCCTTTAAGGGCATTCTCGAAATCGCGGGTACCTCTTCCCCTTTCGAATCCGTCTTTTTCACGGCGGGCGGCGTTCTGTCCCTGGCGGGACTGCTGCTGCAAATCACCGTGTCCGTACGCCGCCTGCACCGCTCCGCATAAAAAAGCCGTCCGGCTTATGCCGGACGGCTTTTTTCACAGGTACTTCTTCAGCTGTTCGACGTTGTTCTGCTCGAATTTCAGCAGCCGTTCAGCCAGTTTGCGGACATCGGGATCCACATCCTTCATGTCGTTGAGATGCTTGGTGATCTCGATAATCCCCTTGTTGCTGCCCTTCATCATCATCTCGGCCATCGACGAAACAGAGCCGTCGGCCATGGCATTGATATTGATCATGATATAAGACGAAATCTTCGCCATGGGGCTAACCCCCTTGGCTTCCTTGTGCCGTTCCTCGAGCGCGTTGTGCGCCAGGTCGTACATTTCGTCGTACTCCCGGTACTGGGACTCGATCACCTGCCTGAACTCGGCGTGATCGATGGTATTCAGAAGCTGCTGGATGGAACTTTTCCCCATCTCGGTGTTCTGGGTGATATACTGAAGCAATTCGACATTGGCATTCATGGATATTCCACACCTTTCCGGTAAACTGGCTTTAGTGTTTCCCGAAGGTGTCGATAATATGCATCAAGAAAAGCGGACCACACCTTTTTCCACCATGGCCTGCACTGCCAGCAGCACGCCGAGCTTGCCGGAATGGAAATTGAGCCCCCCCTGCATATAGGCCGCATAAGGCTCCCGCAGGGGCGCATCGGCGGACAGCTCGATGGACGCGCCGTTCGTAAAGGCGCCGGCCGCCATGATTACCTGGCTGTCGTACCCCGGCATATCCCAGGGTTCAGGCACTACGAAGGCGTCCACCGGCGCCCCACGCTGCATTCCCTGGCAGAAGGCGATCAGCGCCTCAGGGGTACCGAGGCGGATGGCCTGGATGATGTCGGCCCGCTCCTCGAGCGGCCCCGGCGTCACCTCGTAGCCGAGCCGTTCCAGCAGGGAGGCGGCAAACACAGCGGTTTTGAGTGCCTCGCCCACGACGTGAGGCGCGTGAAACAGCCCCATGAACAGGGTCCGGTTGTGCCCCAAAGATGCCCCCACCTCCCGGCCGAGGCCCGGCGTGGTCATCCGGGCGGCGCACATCTCCACAAGATCCTCCCGGCCGCAGATATACCCGCCGTTTTCCGCGATGCCGCCGCCGGGATTCTTGATTAAGGATCCCGCCATCAGGTCGGCGCCCACGGCGGTCGGCTCAGTCGTTTCCACAAATTCACCGTAGCAGTTGTCCACGAAAACCACGGCATCCGGCCGCACGCTCCGGACGGCACGGATGATGCCGCCGATCTCTTCCACCCGCAGGGAAGGGCGGAGATTATATCCCCGGGACCGCTGGATATGCACCATCTTCACCGTCGGATCGGCTTCCAGGGCACGGATGATGCCGGGCAGATCGGGCCGTCCGGCCGAATCGAGGGACACTTCGCAGTAGCGGACGCCGAATTCCTTGAGAGATCCGGACGCTGCCGCCCTTTCTCCGATCACACTCTCAAGGGTGTCGTAAGGGGCGCCGGTCGCCGCAAGCAGGGTGTCGCCCGGACGCAGCACTCCGAACAGGGCGATGGTGATCGCATGGGTGCCGGAAACAATGCTGTGGCGTACTAAGGCGTCCGGGGCGCCCATGACGTCGGCAAACACCTGGTCGAGCACGTCCCGGCCGCGGTCCCCGTACCCGTACCCGGTTGTGGGGGCAAAATGGGATTCGCTGACGCGATTTTCGATGAAGGCGCCGAGCACCTTGCGCTGATTCTGCTCCGTCACCGCCTCGATACGGGCAAACGCCCCGGCCGCGCGGGTCATCGCCTCCCCGGCGAGGGCCTCGAGGCGGGGATCTAATGCAAACACTGAGGATTCCAAAAAACAGGCCGCCTTTCTATGATTTGACTTCCATTTCCGTCCATATGGACTATGCACGGCTCAGCTCGCCCCACCGGCCGCATCCGACAAAGCCAAGCCGCTGGTAAAGGCGCTGTGCGCCTTCATTTTTGGGGCAGAGGTATATCCGCCGCCCTTCAGACCGGAGTACATCCGTAAGGGCGATGACACAGGCCGAGGCATACCCTTTCCCGCGGCATTCCGGCCGGGTCGCGACGGCTCCCATTACGGCTCCGCCCGTCCACTCCGCGACCGTCATGGCGCAGGAGACGAGAGTCTCCCCCTCCCGGACCACGGCCGCACGGCATCCGCCGTGGCGCATCCGGTGAGACACGTCCGCATACCAGGCATCGAAGGGCGGCAGCCCCTCCCCGAACCCCGCCTGCAGGACGGGATAGAGGTCCCGCGGCGAGGTGACGAACACCGCCCCGCCGGGCGGGACGGGCGTTGTCTCCGGGGTCATGATGAGACCGGACGTCAGCCGGGAACGCGGCCAGAGAGCCGCGAGGAGACGGGCGCTGTCCTCATCCGTACGCACAGAGCGGATTTCGGGCTGCATGGTCAAAAAAATGAACAGCTCGTCCCGTTCCTCCTGCCGCACCTCCATGACAGCGTGACCGTCCATCAGGGAGATGGCCGAACCGTATTCCCCTCTCCAGAAACGCAGAAACGGCTGTTCCACTCCATACATCTGCACCAGGGAAAGGATCCGGCCGCCCGCCTCGCTTCTGGGGATATATTGATCAAAACTTTTCGGTGTCGCCGTCTGAATCATATTGTTCCGTCCTCTCATATGGTCCGTCGGCCGAGGGGGAAGCTACGCCCCGCAGGCGGGAAGCCAGTCCCGCAGCAGACGCAGCAGATCGAGGGTATCCCGCAGGTCCTCCTTGCGCAGCGCACAGGAGGGAGAATGGATATACCGGCAGGGCAGGGAGACCGCCGCCACGCGGCAGCCCGCGCCGGTCAGCTGGATGGCTCCCGCGTCGTTGCCCCCCGCCACGGTGGTTTTGGGCTGGACGGCGATCTTCTCCTTTTGAGCCATTGCGGTGATCGCCTCATACAGATCCCGGTCGTACAGGGTGCGTTTATCCATAAAGGACAGAACCGCTCCCTTGCCTTGGCGGCAAACCTGCCGCTCGGGGGGCACCCCCGCGGTATCCGCCGCCGTGGTGGCATCCACCACCACCGCCAGTTCGGGCTGCACGGCAAAGGCCACGGCGCCCGCACCCCGCAGGCCCACTTCTTCCTGCACCGTAAAGGCCAGGGTGATGTCGTAGGCCGGGACCTCCTCCGTCAGGGCCAGAAGCAGGGCACAGCCCGCCCGATCGTCAAGGGCCTTGGCCCGGAACAGGCCGCCTTCCAGTTTTTCGTACCCGCTGTCGAACACCGCCACATCCCCCGGCGCGGCCAGCTTTTCGGCTTCCTCCCGGGAATCGCAGCCCAGATCGATTAACAGGCGGGCGGCGTCGGGCGGGGTTTCCTTTTCCTCTTTGGTGCACTGATGGGTCGCCTTTCCTCCAATGACGCCGACATGCCCGTTCACCCGCACCCGCCGGGCAAACAGCACCCGGCTGTCGATGCCGCCGACTGTAGTGAAACGCAGATACCCTTCGTCGGTGATGCCGGTCACGATCAGGCCGACCTCGTCCATATGGGCGGCGAACAGCACCCGACGGGGGGCGGCTTCCCGGCCCTTGATCCGGGCGATGACGCTGCCCAGCCGGTCCACCGTCACCTCCATCTCGGCCGGGGATGCGGCGAGGCATTCGAGAATACAGGCCCGCACCTCATCTTCCCGCCCCGAAACGCCCGGCAGGGCGCAGAGCTTTTTCAGAGTCGTATGAAGGCTCATCTCCGGCTCCCCTCCTTTTCCATATCCAGCACATAGGCCGCGAGCAGCCGGCCGACGTCTTCGACGTCGCTGAGCTGCACCACTTCGGTGGGGGTGTGCATGTATTTGAGCGGTATCGACACGAGACCGGAGGGCACACCCGTGCGCACCGACGCGATGGCGTCGGCGTCGGTGCCGGTATCGCCTCCCATGACCTCGGCCTGGCTCGGGATCTTTTCCCGCCCCGCGAGCACCGTCAGACGGCGGGAAATTCCCGCGTCGAGGCAGGGGGACCAGCCGATCATCGGTCCCTTTCCCATGACGCCGCACTTATGCGGATCGGCGTCGGGGGTGCGGGCGAAGCTGACGTCCACAGCCAGAGCGGCGTCGGGCGCCAGGGCGTAAGCCGCTGTCCCCGCCCCTCTGGTGCCGAGTTCCTCCTGCACGCAGAAAGCCACGGCCACATCACAGGGCAGCGGACTTTCTTTGAGCAGCTCCAGGCAGTGGAGGACCGCCGCCACGCCCGCGCGGTCATCCAGGGCTTTCGAGCAGACTCGGCCCCCCGCTAGATCCGCGAATTCCGCCGCAAAGGTGACACGCGTCCCCGGCGGCAGGAGACGGCGGGCATGCCGTGCATCCAGCCCGGTGTCGATACCGAGTGCGAAGATCTCGGGGAGCTTGTCCGCGTCTTTTCCCGCGAGATGAGGCGGGGTGGAGACAAAGAGGCCGGACACGGCCTTCTCCCCCCACAGCACCACCCGGGCCCCCGTGACCGCGCGGCGGTCGACGCCGCCGCACGCCTCCGCAAACACAAACCCGCTGCCATCCACCCGGGTGACGACAAACCCGATTTCGTCAATGTGCGCCTCGAGCAGAAGCAGAGGTGCCCCGTCTTTTCCACAGCGGCGGATACCGGTGACGCTGCCGAGCGCATCTACCCGTACGTCCTCCATATAGTTTCTCAGCATCCCG
>CABQAA010000072.1 GCA_902461995.1 uncultured Oscillospiraceae bacterium
GGAGCGGAAACCAGCAGAACACAGGAAAGGCAAGGTCAAGTTTATGAAAATCATCGGCCCCGCAATCCCGAAAATGCCGTGGCAGGACCGGCCCGCCGGCTGTACGGCCCCCGTTTGGCGCTATGCACGGAATCCCATTATTCCCGCCAACGCACTGCCCGATTCCAACAGCATCTTCAACAGCGCCGTCGTTCCGTTCGGCGGGGGCTTTGCCGGGGTCTTTCGCTGTGACGATACGGCCCGCAACATGAATATCCATGTGGGCTTCAGCGAAGACGGCGTGCATTGGCAGATCGGCAAGGACGTCATTGCCTTTCAGTGCGACGATCCGGAGGTACTGCGTTCCCACTACCGCTATGATCCCCGTGTCTGCTGGATCGAGGACCGGTACATCATCACCTGGTGCAACGGCTATTGCGGCCCGACGATCGGGGTGGGCTGGACCCGGGATTTCAAAACCTTTTATCAAATAGAAAACGCGTTTCTGCCCTTTAACCGAAACGGTGTTATGTTCCCGCGCCGCATCGGCGGACGGTATGCGATGCTCAGCCGGCCGAGTGATAACGGCCATACCCCGTTTGGGGATATCTTCTACAGCGAAAGCCCGGATCTGACCTTCTGGGGCCGTCACCGGCATGTCATGGGAACCGCGGGCGGCTGGCAGTCCACGAAAATCGGGGCCGGCCCGATCCCGATTGAAACGGACGAAGGGTGGCTGCTTTTCTATCACGGCGTTCTGACGAGCTGCAACGGCTATGTGTACAGCTTTGGCGCCGCCCTGCTGGATCTCGATGAACCCTGGAAGGTGATTGCCCGCACGGCTCCCTACCTGATGGCGCCGTCGGAGGACTACGAGCGGGTGGGGGATGTGCCGAACGTGGTATTCCCCTGCGCCGCCCTGTGTGATGCGCCCACCGGCCGCATTGCCCTCTATTACGGCTGTGCCGATACGGTGACCGGCCTGGCTTTCTGTCAGGCAGACGAGATCGCCGCGTTCATCCGCGAACACGCGATGTGAAAATACCCCGTCTGCGGGGAAGGAGGCGCCGCGTATGTCTCTGACCGTCCGTCCGCTGCTGCCTGTAACCGGGCAGACGGTGGAACTGGAATTTATCCCCGATCCGCCGCTGCGGCTGGAAGAGGGCAAAACCTATACGATCCGGCTGACACCGCTGTCCGGCTTTCGCCGGTACAGCGCCGGAAAGAGCGTCGACACCGCGGCTTTTGCAGATTTTGATGCGTGGCGGCCGGTCACGGCCGAAAGGGGCCGGCTTCGCCTGCCGGTCCGGTTCCCCCAGGAAGACGAATACCGTATCCGGGTTTTGGACGGGGAGGCGGAGATCGGCAGTCCGCGCGTATACGCGCTTGACCCGGACTTGCACGCGGCGTATCCGCTCAAAGGGGATCTGCACAATCACACGTATTTATCGGACGGACGGGAATCGCCGGCCTATGTGATCGCGGCCCTGCGGAAAAAAGGCGCGGATTTCGCCTCCATCACCGATCACGGCTGGTATGAGCCCTCCCTGGAATCGGTGAACTACTGGAAAGATCTGCAGACCGATTTTCTGGTCCTGCCGGGGGAAGAGGTCCATGCTCCGGACTGCCAGGTGCATATTTTGAGCGTGGGTGGCCGGTTCAGCGTCAACAGCTGGGGCTATGACGCAGCGAGCGACTACCGGGAGAAGCTGGAGCAGGAACGGCGCCGCCTGCCGCTCGGCCTGGACGAGGACGACCGCACCCGCATTGCCGCGAGCCAGGCGATTTTTGACAAAGCCCGGGAGGCCGGCGCGCTCTCTTTATTCTGTCATCCGTTTTGGGAAACGGCCGATGGGTTCGATATTCATGAGGATGTCACGCGGTATCTGCTCGATCACCGGCGCTTCGACGCGTTGGAGGTCATCGGCGGATACTGGCCGTATGAATACCGCGATAATCTCTTCCAGACGGTGTACTATTATCAGTACGGCGTCCAAACCGGCGCGCTTCTGCCGCTTCTAGGATGCTCCGACTGCCACAGCACCGATTCCGGCCTGTTTACCGGACTGTTTTATTCCATTGTTTTCGCGGAGGACAACACGTTTGAAGCCATCACCAAAGCCGTGCGCGCGGGCCGCAGCGTGGCTGTCAAAGCGCTGCCGGGTCAAATGCCCGAGGCGTTCGGCGATTATCGGTATGTGCGCCTGTGCGCCTTCCTGTTTGATCGTGTGTTTCCGGAGCATGACCGCCTTTGCGAAAGCGAGGGGGAATGCATGCGCCAGGCGGTATTCGGCAGGAAGGAAAGCCAGGAAGAACTGAAAAAACCGTCCCGCCGGATGCTTTCCTATTATGACAGCCTAAAATCTGTATAATTTAAGTTTGTTTATACTTATTGTTTAAGAATTGGGAGGAGTCTGGATGATCCGGGTTACCGTTTGGAATGAAAATCTGTGCGAAACAAAATATGAGGACGTGGCGGCTCTGTTTCCCAAAGGGATTCATGGCTACCTGGCGGTCTTGTTCGGCAAGGAAACGGATATCGAAGTGCAGACGGCCACGATGGATCAGCCGGAGAACGGGCTGCCGGACGAAGTGCTGGAAAACACGGATGTCCTCGTATGGTGGGCCCATATCGGCCATCATCTGGTGTCGGACGGCGTGGCATGGAAGGTGCAGCAGCGGGTATTGCGCGGCATGGGCCTGATCGTGCTGCATTCCGCGCATTTATCCAAGCCTTTCCAGCTGCTGATGGGCACATCGTGTACCTTAAAATGGCGGGACGGGGATTTTGAGCGGCTGTGGACGGTTCAGCCGAACCATCCCATTGCGAGAGGCGTCGGGGAATATATCGAGCTTGAGGAAGAGGAGATGTACGGAGAACGGTTCGATGTGCCGGAGCCGGATGATTTAGTTTTTCTCGGCTGGTTCTCCGGCGGGGAGGTATTCCGTTCCGGTTGCTGCTGGAACCGCGGCCTCGGCCGGGTGTTCTATTTCCAGCCCGGTCATGAATCCAATACGGCGTATTTCCAGACGCCCATTCAGCAAATTCTTCTGAACGCGGTACGCTGGGCGGCTCCGGCCGCCATAGCCCCGTCGATTGAATGTCCGCAGGCTCTTCCGTCGCCGGAAGAAGTGCGCCGGCAGCGGAACGAAAACCAATAAGGCAGGACGCCCGGGTTTCATTGAGGGGGAACCCGGGCGTTTTTCAATGCCGGAGATGCTGGCATGGACGGCGTAAGACGGATTTCGCGCCGTGCGGAGGGGAGACATGAGCGAAAAAGAGACGGTTGTCATGCAAATCGGGGCGGAAACCGGACAGCGGGAGGGGGAGCTATCCATCTCGAAAGAGCGTCCAGGATACTCGGGCGGGGGATATGTCACCGGGTTCCGGCAGCGGAAGGGTGATCGCTGGAGTGTCCGCGCGGTGTTTCCGGAAACCCGGCATTATACCCTGGCCGTCCGTTGTGCCGCCGATACGCGGCGCATCTGCCATCTTCTGGTCAACGGCGCGGATGTGGGCATGTGCGTTGTTGCCGGAGATAGACTCTTTCACGAGGTGCGGTTTCCGGCCATCTGGCTGGAAAAAGGGGAGGCGGAACTGTCCGTGCTGGAAAGCTGGGGCTGGTTCGATCTCGACCGGATCGATGTGTACAGAGGAGATCGGCTGCCCGAAGCCCTTTATCGGGGAAAGGCGGGTGAACCGGTGAATCCCGGCGCCGGTGACAAAACCCGGCGGATTCTGCAGTATCTGACCGAAAACTATGGAAAACGGACGCTCGCGGGACAATACGCCAATCATGGTTCCAGCCGGGAGATCGAGGCACTGCACGCCCTGACCGGCCGGTATCCCGCCATCCGCGGCTTTGACTTTATCCAGGATTGCCCGGTTTACGGCGGCATCGGCCGGGATACCGGGCTGGCGGCCGACTGGGGCCGTTCCGGCGGTTTGGTCACGTTTTCTTGGCATTGGGCGGCCCCCCTCCACGGAGCCAATTTTTACACGAAACACACACGGTGGAATCTGAGCGACGCGATGACCGACGATGCCATCGCCCTCCTGACCCCTCTGGAGATCGGACGCCTGCGGCGGCAGGGCCGGATTTCCGAGGAAACGGCCCTGCTTATACGGGATATCGACACGATTTCGGAAAAGCTCAAAATTCTGCAGGATCAGGGGATCACGGTACTGTGGAGGCCGCTGCATGAAGCGTCTGGAGGCTGGTTCTGGTGGGGGGCCAACGGACCGGAGGCATACCGGTGGCTGTGGCGTTTTCTCTTTACTCGCCAGACGGTGTTTCACCGCCTCGACAATCTTCTCTGGGTGTGGAACGGCGAAGACGCCGCCTGGTATGTGGGAGACGATTGGTGTGATATCCTGGGCGAGGATATTTATACACGGCCGCGGAACACGGACGCACAGGCCAAGCGTTTGGCGGATGCGGCCGCCGTTTCCGCCAAAAAACCGGTTGCGATGACCGAGGCAGGCGTAATGCCCGACCCGGTCCGAATGGTGCGCGACGGGGTGTTTTGGTCGTGGTTTGCCGTCTGGTGCCGGGAATTCATCGTGGATGCAGAGGGCCGTCTTACAGAGACATACACCGACCTCGAGACCATGCAAGCCGTGTATAAAAACGAGGCCGTGATCACCTTGGACAAGCTGCCGAAATTCTGACACGGCAGCTTTTGCAGTAGCCGCGCTTATTTGAAAAGGGGGAAAGACCATGCAAATTCGATTGCCGTTTCATTACGATGTGGAGATCTTTTCCGAATGCTTTACCTTTTATAAACTCGGCATGATGAAATCCCATCGGGATTACGAGGACTGGCTTTTCAATCACGGCGGCATTTTTATGAATGAGGCCTATAACACCTATTGGGGACGGCAGGGGCAGCGGCTGCGCATGGAAGATTACGCGCCGCTGCTGGAATTCACGCCGATAGACCGCAATGCTTTTTCATCGGGCGAAGAGCTGCTCGCCGCCATTGTCCGCATTTTGTCAGATGGGGAGTATGTGATGCTGGAACAGGGATTTGAAAACGGCGATCCCCTGGATCCGGAACCCCTTCGGATTCATGAGACGGTATTCTATGCCGTGGATACCGAAAAACGGACTGTGTGCCATCCCTGTCTGGGAAACGGGTTCTTCATCGAACGGGAAGAGTCGTTTGAAGAAATCGTCGAGGCTCATAAACGCATGCTCACTTATTATGACGAGCACGAATATTTTGCCAGACAAGTGAAAGAAACTCACTTCGCTTTTAACCGGGTGAGAGTGTGTCATGAAGCGCGGGAACGAGCCGATATGCAGCGTTTCTTTCACATGCTGGAGCAGGATTTCGCCTCTGGCCTGACCACCACGACGTATTATGATCTGGAATGGAAACAGGAACGCAGCTACCACTATCGCGGATCGTCCGAGGTGCTGCGCGGGTATCGCGAATGGCTGGACAGCCGAACGCGGGGAGAGCAGAAGGAACGGATGTGGATCCGGCTGTCGCTCGGTCTGTTCAAATATAGGGAATATGTCGCGCTGCTTCGCCGAAAGGTGGATATCCTGCGCCGTGCAGGCATGCCGTACGATGACGAACCACTCGAGAAATTGCAGAGGATTTTGGAGAATCTGCGTTACCAAGCCCTGAGGTGGGAGCAGACGGGACGGGATGAAGCGATTCCCGATTTGTGTGAAGCTCTGGATCGGGCGTTTGCGGCGGATCGGTATTTTTTGCTGGATCTTTTATATCATCTGCGGACATTTTTAATTCAGCCGACCCTGAGCAATATAAATCCATTTTGTCTTAATCGAAATTGAATCATCAAACATTAACGTTATAAAATTGAATATTTTTCACTATTCTACGACGAAATATCATTTGACAAAAAGATAGAGGCGTGTTAAACTGCAATTGATGTTGTAAATTCCAAAGGAACTTGTTTGGAATAGTGAAAGGAGTATTCACTTGAAGATTCAGTTTGTGCAAGAGCCGGGCTATGTCCATGATCTGTATTACATTTTTATGCTGGCATATCAGACGGCCGAGGCGGTCAGTGATGAATACGCTGAAAAAATGAGCGCCACGTTCGGCTCCTGCCCGACAGAGCTGTATACGTTTTTTTATCCTCGTGAAGACGGGGAGACTTTTATGACATCCCTGTTCGAAGATTTACAAAGTTCTTCGGGATCCAAGGGGATCACCGATCTGTTTGACCTGCTGCAGGATGAAAATGAAGTGTACCGCCGGTTCCTCCGTTTCTTTTTCCCGAATCTGGAGGAATCGGACAATGCCGTGAATCGGATATCCAGGTATATTTACGATTCGGCTTATCCGGATACGCTCAAATTCCATTTGCTCTCTTTTTGTGTGGATCCAAGCGGCCACATCCGGCTTCTCGTCAAGGAACTGCACGAAAAAGAGCGCTTGCTGAAGAAGTATACAGAAGAAAATTTCGCCGTCCTGCTCAATATGCAGGCGGGGCTGGAGCCGGAGGCCCTCTTCCGTCTCCTCTGCCCGGACGAGAGACTGGAGGACAAAGGCCCTCTGGAATATTCCCTCTCTCTGCTCGACAGAAGTCTGATCGAGGTACGTCGGGGAAACCGGTACCTGCTGCTGCTCGGATCGGATTACGAGAACAGCCGTTTGCTGCGCAGCATCCGGTATCCGGAACCCGATCTGGTTCAATTCGGCAAGGTGATGTCGGAAGCTAACCGCCAGAAGATTCTGGAAATGCTGCTGGAACGGGGCGAACTGTGCACCGCCGATATCGCCAAAGAGTGGGATACATCGGTCACGCTGGTGTATTATCATCTGGAAATGATGCACAGCACGGGGCTGCTCAAATCCCGCAACGCCGGCCGGACGCTGTATTACAGCATCGATGGGGACTATTTCCGCCGGGTGACGGTCGCCCTGCAAAAATACTGCGTGGAATGATGTCCGCGCAGCGAAAAGGAAAACAGCGGCCCGTCCATTTGGACGGGCCGCTTTGTATATACCAGGAACGCCCTCGGAAGGCGGCATCCTTTTTCTTCTCCGGACAATGTTCCGCATGCCGTCCTTCCGCATACGCTGGCCTATAGGAATGGATACGGAAAGGGGCCATGCAGGAATGGACATCCATGTTGTTCGGGCCGGAGAAACACTGTACGACATCGCGCAGCGATATGGGGTTTCGCCCGAGCGTCTGATACTCGATAATGGACTCACGGATACGACCCGGCTGGTGCCGGGGCAGACGCTGGTGATCCTCTACCCGCGCCGGACCGTGACGGTCCAGCCGGGAGAAACCCTTACGTCCATAGCAGCCAGGGAAGGGGTAACAGTCAATCAGCTGCTGCGGAACAATTACGGCCTGGGCGGGGATGTGACCGTCTATCCCGGTCAGACCATCGTCATCGACTATCTGCAGGAAAAACAGGGAACCATGTCGGTCAACGGGTATGTGTATCCCTTTGTGGACCGGTCCGTGCTCCGGCAGGCGCTTCCCTACATGACCTATCTGACCATGTTTACCTATGGTTTCACGCCGGAGGGGACTTTGGTTGACCTGGACGACGAAGAGTTGATCGCGCTGGCTAGGGAATACGGCGTCTCCCCGCTGATGCATCTCTCCACCCTGACACCCGAGGGCAATTTCAGCAGCGAACTGGCGAACCTTTTACTGAACAGTCCGGAGCTGCAGGACCGGGTTATCGAACAGGTACTGGCGGTGCTGCGCGACAAGGGCTATGACGGCCTAGATGTGGATTTCGAGTTTGTCGCGCCCGAAAACCGGCAGGCGTACATCGATTTCATCACCAAGCTGACGGCCCGCCTCAATCCGGAGGGTTACATCGTGGTGACGGCCTTGGCTCCGAAAACCTCCGCCGACCAGCCGGGCCTTCTCTATGAGGCACATGACTACGCCGGACTCGGGGCGGCGAGCAACGCGGTGCTGCTGATGACATATGAATGGGGCTACTCCGCAGGACCGCCCATGGCGGTCGCCCCCCTGCCAAACGTCCGTCGGGTACTGGACTACGCGGTCACGGCGATCGATCCCGCCAAAATGTATTTGGGGATGCCCAACTATGGATATGACTGGCCCCTGCCCTTTGTGCAGGGCGTGACCCGCGCCCCATCGATCGGGAACGTGGAGGCAGTGGAGATCGCCGCCCGCTACGGGGCAGCCATCCAGTACGACGAGGTATCTCAGGCACCTCATTTCAACTATTTCAATGAATCGTGGACAGAACACGAGGTCTGGTTCGAGGACGCCCGGAGCATCCGGGCCAAACTGGCCTTGGTACCGGAATATGGACTTCAGGGAGTCGGGTACTGGAATCTGATGAGACCCTTTCCGCAGAATTGGCAGGTGCTTAATGCCCTGTACGACATCCGCAGAATCTAGCGGGGGCTTGGCAGCCAGACGGAAGTGTGATATAGTAGGAAACCCAATTCCAGGCGGATTGAAAGGACGGGATCGGCATGAGCCGCGAAGAGATCGATACAGTCAAACGCTACTACGACGAGGCGCCGGAACGCGAATGGGACCGGCTGAATACCCATCCGTTTGAGTTTCAGCTTACCACCTGGATGATGGACCGGTATATCAAGCCCGGCGATACGGTTCTCGATATCGGCGGGGGACCCGGCCGGTATGCAATCTATTTCGCCC
>CABQAA010000073.1 GCA_902461995.1 uncultured Oscillospiraceae bacterium
GGGATGACGGCGGCGAATGCCGCCGTCAAAGGGGCCGCCCAGGTGGCGGGCGCCATCGCCTCCTCCACTCTGACCACCATCTGCGTATTCCTTCCCCTGGTGTTCACCGAGGGCATCTCCCGTCAGCTCTTCACCGATATGGGCTTGACCATTGCGTATTCCCTGCTGGCGAGCCTCCTCATTGCGCTGACGCTGGTCCCCACCCTCTCCTCGCTCATGCTGCGGCGCGCCAAGGAAACCCCGACCCGCCTCTTCGACAAATTCGTGAATCTCTACACCCGCTCCCTCTCCTGGACACTCCGGCACAAGGCTCCGGTCCTCGTTGGCGCGGCGGTGCTGCTGGGAGTGAGCGTCTTCGGCGCCACCCGGATGGGAACCGCCTTCATGCCCGAAACCGATTCCAACCAGATCTCGGTATCTATGACCGCGCCAGACGGGACCTCCGCCGCCGATACCCAGGCAATCAGTGACCAGGTGATCGAGAAAATCCAGGGTGTTGGCGGGGTGCAGACCGTCGGCGCCATGCAGAGCGGCGATCAGGCGGTGACAATGTACGTCCTGCTGACGGACGGCAAACGCCCGACCAGCCAGGAGATTTCCCGGCAGATCGTTGAGGCGACCGCCGATATGGGGTGCGAGATCACCGCCTCGGGCTCCGGCATGGATATCTCCGCCATGTCGGGATCCGGCCTCCAGATCGACATCACGGGCGACGATCTCGACACCCTGCGAAGGATCGCCTCGGACATCGCCGCTTTGGTTCAGGATACCCCCGGCACCTCCGACATTTCGGACGGCATGGAAAAAACCAGCCCCGAAATCCGCATCTCGGTCGACAAAGAGAAGGCCGCCGCCTATAACCTGACGGTCGCGCAAATCTACCAGAGCATCGCGGAAGCTCTGGGGACTCAATCCACCGCCACCACCCTGTCCGCCGATGCGGGAGGGATGCCGGTCGTGGTGATTCAGGCGGATGACCAGCGGCTCCAAAAAGCGGATCTGCTCACCTTCCCTCTGACCGGGACAACCGATGCGGGCCAGAAAACCCTCACCCTCGGAGACATCGCCACGGTTACGGACGCGGAAAGCCTTCAGGCGATCCACCATTCCGACCGTATCCGCACCCTGTCGGTCACGGCCGAAATCGACGCGGATCACAACATCGGGCTGGTCAGCCGGGATGTGCAGAAAAAGCTCGACTCCTATTCCGTGCCGGATGGGTATCGTGTCGTTCTGACCGGCGAAAACGAAACCATCAACAACACTCTGCGGGATCTGCTTCTCATGGTCCTGCTCGCCCTTGTGCTGATCTACGCCATCATGGCCGCGCAGTTCCAGTCTCTGCTCTCTCCCTTCATCGTCATGTTCACCATCCCCCTGGCCTTCACCGGAGGTCTGCTGGCCTTGTGGGCGTTCGGCTTCGATCTGAGCGTCGTGGCCATGCTCGGCTTCCTCGTGCTGTCGGGCGTGGTGGTTAACAACGGCATTGTCTTCGTCGATTCGGTCAATCAGCTCCGGCTCGAAGGCATGGAGAAGCATGCCGCCCTGATTGAAACCGGCCGCCGCCGGATCCGACCCATCCTGATGACCGCCCTGACGACGATTCTGGGCCTCTTCACCACGGCTCTGGCCGTCGGACAAGGGGCTGATCTGCTCCAGCCTATGGCCGTCGTTATTATCGCGGGCCTGACCTATGCAACTCTGCTGACCCTTTTCGTTGTCCCGGCTCTCTACGATATTTTCCGCCGCCGGGATCTCAAACGGATCGAGCTGGAGGGCAAAGCCCCCACGGCGGAAGCTCCGCTGCCGCCGGTTCTAGAAAAAGAGGAGACTCTCGTATGACCATCCGATTCGCCGTTCCGGCCGACTGTATCGCAGTCCGGGCGATCTATGCGGCTTATATCGATACCCCCATCACGTTCGAATGCACGCTCCCGTCCGAAACGGCTTTCGCGGATCGGATGAGAGGCATCCTGCAGACCTATCCCTATCTGGTCGCCGAAGAAGCCGGCCGGATCGTCGCCTACGCTTACGCGAGCCGGCAGCGGGAACGAGAAGCCTATCAATGGAATGCCGAGCTGTCGGTCTATGTGGATCCAGTCCATACCTCACAGGGCATCGGCAGGGCCCTGTACACGGCGCTGATCGAGCTGCTACGCCAGCAGGGCATCCGGACCGTCTACGGCAGCGTGACCGTGCCAAACGAAAAAAGCGAACGGCTGCACCGGGCGATGGGATTCCGAGTACTCGGTACCTTTCACCGTACCGGCTATAAAAAGGGCCGCTGGCACGACGTCGCCTGGTTTGAAAAAACCATCGCCCCCTACGATGCCGACCCGGAACCTTTTCGGCCGATCCGGGAGATTTCGGCGGACCGTTTGTCCGCCGTTCTGCAGACAAAACTATAAAGAAACGCCGCGGAACAGAAGTTCCGCGGCGTTTTTCTATCGATCAAAGGCTAAAAACGTGGCGCAGGGTGTCGCACACGCCGTCCTCATCGTTGGTTTTGTCCGTGATATGGCGGCAGAGAGCCAGAAGCGCGGGATGGCCGTTTTTCATGCCGTAACTCTGGCCGCAGGCCTGCATCATCTCGCAGTCGTTGAGATAATCGCCGAATGCCATGCACTCGTCGGGAGAGAGGCCGTCCCGCTGCTGCAGGAAGGTCAGCGCGTTTCCTTTGTGCGCCGACGGATTGGTCACGTCCACCCAGTGCTCGCCCGACAGTGCCACCTTCAGGTGGGGATTCTGCGCACTAAGAACCGGGTACACCGTTTCCTCCGCCGAACCTGCTACGCAGAACGTCACCTTACAGATACGGTCCTTCTCCAGCACGTCGACAAAATTCTCCACCCGCTCCAGCCTGTCATAATACTTCCGAATATTCTTTTCCGGCGCGGGATCGGCCCGGTCGATGTAAGCGGCTCCGGCACCGCAGAGTCCCGGCACCGCGCCGGGCAGCGCCGCGCCCTGCCCGATCAGGGCCTCCACGTCCTCCGACCGCATATCGTCAAAGAAAAGCAAATCACCCTTTTCAAATACGGCGGCGCCGTTTTCCCCGACGAAGGTCAGGCGGTCGGCGATCTCATGGAACTGCGCTTCGAGGTTATAATACTGGCGGCCGCTCGCAATTACAAACCGGATACCCCGGTCGGTCAGTTCCCGGATGATCCGGAACAAGTCGGCCGGCAGACGGCCTTTGGAATCGAGCAGCGTGCCGTCCATATCGACGGCGACGAGACGAACCGGCGGCATGACGCATCTCTCCTTAACAGCGGTATGTCTTCAGTGTAACAAGGACAAGCCCGGCTGTCAAAGCCCCTCCGGCTGTTTTTCCCTTTTATCCAGAAATCGGCATCAAATGACAATAGAAACGGTCAGGTTGTCCCGGTCAGGTCGGAGAATTCCGCCGTTCGAGCGCGGCGCGGCGCTCCTCAGGCTCCGCTTCCATCCGGGGACCGCCGAGATCGGCCACAAAAGCCTGCATCTCCTCAAAGGATCCAATGTCCTGCTTGGTAATCCGTTTCTGTACCTCTTCGGGTAAGGAATAAAAATATTCGTAACAGCTCAGATTCTGATCGAGTAAATCGCTCAGCCCCAGCTGATAACTGCCTTCCAGCATAGTTCTGCCTTCTTTCTCTAGTCTTGGTTTTATTCGGGGATTGAGAATAGTGTTTGCCCGGTCCGACCGCTCATTCCCGGAAAAAGCTGTGTGCGGGCGGGAATTGCTGGAACAGGCCGCGGCCATGCAAATCGGACAAAAATCCCTCCCTTTTGGACAAATTTACGAATTCGTCACAAAAACCCCTTTACATTGCCGTTCCATGTTGTATAATATAGATGGATAATTCCCGGTTATCCGAATATATTGGATGCGCTTTCCGCAGCCGCGAAGGGAGTCAACCCAAGATGGAACTGAACAATTTAATTTCCACCAGCGATACCGTTGATATTTACAAAGTCGGCAACATGGCCGTGAAGTTGTTTAAAGAGGGCACGGCCAAAACCGCCGCCCTTTACGAGGCGCTGACCCATTCCCGTGTCGAGGCCACCGGACTGCGCGTCCCGGTCATCCACGAAGTGTCGGTCATCGGCAACCGCTGGGCCATCCATATGGACTGCATCGAAGGGGAAACCCTGGCCGACCGGATGAAGAACGATCCCGCTAATCTCGATCAATACGTCGAGCAGATGCTGGATATCCAGCTTGAGATCCATTCCAAGAGCACACCGAAGCTCAGCAAACTCAAGGACAAGCTGAACCGGCTGATCAATTCGCTCGACTGCATCGACGACGTCAAAAAATATGAGCTTCTCACAAGGCTCGACAGCATGCCCAAGCATGTTAAACTTTGCCACGGCAATTTCATGCCGGAAAACATCATCCTGAGCGACAAGGGCACCTACGTCGTCGACTGGGTCGCCGCCCGCCAGGGCAACGCCAGCGCGGACGTCGGCCGGACTTATCTGCTCCTCTGTCTGAAAATGCCGGAAATCGCGGAAAAATATCTGAATCTCTTCTGCGAAAAGACGAACACCAGCAAAAAATACGTGCAGGACTGGCTGCCCATCGTGGCTGCTGCCCGTCTGACCGAAGGCGTGCCCGAGGAAAAGGACTTCCTGATGAAATGGCTGGATGTCGTCGCCTACGAATAAGCGGTCTCTCTCCATACGAGGCGGGTTTCCATCCGGGAACCCGCCTCGTTTTTCCTCACCGTCTCACCTCGATGGTGTATATACCGGACAGCGGCCGAGGTTCCTCCGCAGGAAAGCCTCCGATTCCCGTCGAATTTGGAGGAACTATATACAAATAGGGGGTCCGGCTTGGTGAAAACCGTGAATATACCGGTCTTGACAGGTGGCCGCGAATGCCGTATAATGAAGTTGTTAAAAAAATAACAACTGTATTGAGTAACTTGTGGGCAATCGTGTAAAACGAAGAAATGGGAGGAACCCGATCATGGAGAAAAAGGACAAAAAGGCCGTCGTTTTGGTTGACAGCCTCGACGCTCTGAACGAGAAACTCCGGCAGGTGCGGGAAGCGCAGCGGCTTTTCTCCACCTATACCCAGGAGCAGGTGGACAAAATCTTCTATGCCGCGGCCATGGCGGCCAACCGCCAGCGTATCCCGCTCGCGAAGATGGCAGTCGCGGAAACCGGCATGGGTGTGGTGGAAGACAAGGTCATCAAAAACCACTACGCCGCCGAGTACATCTACAATCAATATAAGGATACCAAGACCTGCGGCGTGCTCGAGAGCGATCCCGCTTTCGGCACCCAGAAGATCGCCGAACCCATCGGCGTCGTCGCAGCGGTCATCCCCACCACCAACCCCACCTCGACCGCGATCTTCAAAACCCTGATTTCCCTTAAAACCCGCAACGGCATCATCATCAGCCCCCATCCTCGCGCCAAAAAATGCACGATTGAAGCGGCGCGCGTGGTCCTGGAGGCGGCGGTCGCGGCCGGCGCCCCCGAAAACATCATCGCCTGGATCGACGTGCCGTCCCTGGAACTGACCAACGCCGTCATGAAGGAAGCCGACATCATCCTCGCCACCGGCGGTCCCGGCATGGTCAAGGCGGCCTATTCTTCCGGCAAACCTGCCCTGGGCGTCGGCGCGGGCAACACCCCCGCCATCATCGATGACACCGCCGACATCCTGGTCGCCGTCAACTCTATCATTCATTCCAAAACCTTCGACAACGGCATGATCTGCGCGTCCGAGCAGTCGGTGATCGTCCATGAGAAGGTCTACGCCGCCGCGAAAAAAGAATTTGCTGCCCGCGGCTGTTATTTCCTGAATCCGGAAGAAACCGAAAAGGTCCGCAAGACCATCCTCATCAACGGCGCCCTGAATGCGAAGATCGTCGGCCAGAAGGCCCACACCATTGCGGCGCTCGCCGATGTGAAGGTGCCGGAGGAGACCAAAATCCTCATCGGTGAGGTCGAGAGCGTGGACATCGAAGAAGAATTCGCCCACGAAAAGCTCTCCCCGGTCCTGGCCATGTACAAAGCCAAAAACTTTGACGACGCCGTGGCCAAGGCGGAACAGCTTGTCGCCGACGGCGGCTATGGCCACACCTCCTCCCTGTATGTGGACGCGGTGAACGAAAAGGAAAAGATCAGCCGTTTCGCTGCGGCGATGAAGACCTGCCGCATCCTCATCAACACCCCCTCCTCTCAGGGCGGTATCGGCGACCTGTACAACTTCAAGCTCGCCCCCTCCCTGACGCTGGGCTGCGGCTCCTGGGGCGGCAACTCGGTTTCCGAAAACGTGGGCGTCAAACACCTGCTCAACATCAAGACCGTGGCCGAGAGGAGAGAGAACATGCTGTGGTTCCGGGCGCCTGAAAAGGTCTACTTCAAGAAAGGCTGCATGCCGGTTGCTCTCGATGAGCTCGGCACCGTCATGCACAAGAAAAAGGCGTTCATCGTCACCGACTCCTTCCTGTATCAGAACGGCTATGTCAAGCCCATCGAGGAAAAACTCGACCAGATGGGCATCCAGCACACCTGCTTCTATGAAGTCGCCCCCGATCCCACCCTGGCCTGCGCCAACCAAGGCGCCGCGGCCATGCGTGCCTTCGGCCCCGACGTCATCATCGCCCTCGGCGGCGGTTCCGCGATGGACGCCGGCAAGATCATGTGGGTGCTCTATGAGCATCCGGAAGTGAACTTCGCCGATATGGCCATGGACTTCATGGATATCCGCAAGAGAGTCTACACCTTCCCGGAAATGGGCAAGAAAGCCTACTTCGTCGCGGTGCCGACCTCCTCCGGTACGGGTTCCGAAGTGACGCCCTTCGCCATCATCACCGATGAGACCAGCGGCGTCAAATATCCGCTTGCCGATTACCAGCTGCTGCCCAACATGGCCATTGTCGATGCGGACAATATGATGAATCAGCCGAAGGGTCTGACGAGCGCCTCGGGCGTCGATGTCCTGACCCATGCACTGGAAGCCTATGTCTCGGTCATGGCGAGCGATTACACCGACGGCCTCGCCCTGCAGGCGATGAAGAGCGTTCTGACCTACCTGCCCTCCGCCTATGAGAACGGCGCGAAGGATCCGATCGCCCGTCAGAAGATGGCCGACGCCGCCTGCATGGCGGGTATGGCGTTCGCCAACGCTTTCCTCGGCCTCAACCACTCGATGGCGCATAAGCTGGGCGCGTACCATCACCTGCCCCACGGCGTCGCCAACGCCCTGATCTTGACCGACGTCATGCGCTACAACGCATCCGAGACCCCCACCAAAATGGGCACCTTCCCGCAGTATGCCTATCCCCACACCCTTGCCCGCTATGCGGAATGTGCGCGGTACTGCGGCATCGTCGGCAAGAACGATCAGGATACCTTTGAGAAGTTCCTGGCCGCGATTGAGGACCTCAAGGAGAAGGTCGGCATCAAGAAGAGCATCCAGGAATACGGCATCGACGAACAGTATTTCCTCGACACCCTCGACGAGATGGTGGAAAATGCGTTCGACGACCAGTGCACGGGTGCCAACCCCCGCTATCCGCTCATGAGCGAAATCAAAGAGCTTTATCTGAAAGCCTACTACGGCAAATAAGAACAGCCCTGTTTCAATTCGAACAAGGCGTCCGGTTTCCAGCGAAACCGGACGCCTTGTTTTTTTATCGCGGACAGGAGAACGAGGTGAACCGTTTCTTTTATAGGGCCTTCCTGTTGTTTCCCTTCGGCCTCCCTTTGCATAGGATGGGACGAAACCCTATACGATCAAAGGAGGGTACGAAGTCTATGTGCACCATCAGCCTGTGTATGATTGTCAAAAATGAAGAGGATGTCCTGGCCCGCTGCCTCGACAGCGCCCGGGACATCGCGGACGAAATCGTGATCGTGGATACCGGATCCACCGACGCCACTAAAAAAATCGCCCGTCGCTATACCGATAAAGTGTTCGATTTTCCCTGGATTGACGATTTCGCCGCCGCCCGCAACGCCTCTTTTTCCCACGCAACCAAGGCGTACTGTCTTTGGCTGGATGCGGACGATGTCATCGAAAACGATGACCGGAAGCGATTTTTAGACCTCAAGCGCACCCTGTCCCCCGAAACCGACGTCGTCATGCTCCCTTATCATACGGCCTTTGACGACCAGAACCGCCCTGCCTTTTCCTATTACCGGGAACGGCTTGTCCGCAACAGCCCAGCCTATCGCTGGACCGGCGCTATTCACGAAGTGATCGAGCTGTCCGGTCGTATCGTTTACGGAGAGGCCGCAATTTCTCATCGAAAACTCCGCGCCGGAGATCCCGATCGGAACCTCCGGATTTTCGAAAAACTGCTGGATGACGGCAAGCCCCTGTCTCCCCGGGAACAATTCTATTACGCGCGGGAACTCTATTATCACAAACGGTACGAGGACGCCGTGCAGATGTTCGATGCCTTTCTGAACGAGGGGCAGGGCTGGATGGAAAACAACATCGACGCGTGCCGGCAGATGTCCTACTGCTTCGACGCCGTGGGCCGGGACGAGGAAGCCCTCGCCGCCCTGCTCCGCAGCCTCACCTATGACGCTCCCCGTGCCGAGACCTGCTGTGATCTGGGCCGGCATTTTCTGGATCATGGACGGGTGGACACCGCTGTTTTCTGGTA
>CABQAA010000074.1 GCA_902461995.1 uncultured Oscillospiraceae bacterium
CCCGGCGTTTCCAGTGCTTTGGCCATCGCCGGATAGGAGAGTTCCGTGTCGAACAGGTTGGCTTCCCGGCCGAGCTTGGCGGGCGAATGGGCGTCGGAATTCGACACCAACGTATAGCCGTCGAGTGCCGACAGGCGCCAATTCATGGGCGGATCGGACGAAAGTCCCGTCTCCAGCGCGTGGATATGGGGAGTCAGATCCTCGAAGCACTCCTCGATATCGTCGAAACCCGAATACGCCCCGAAAAGCGAGAAATGCGGCGTCCAGATGTGTGCGGGGATGAACACGGCCTCCGGACAGGTTTCCAGGGTGATTTCGAGCAGATCCCGGCTGTCGAGCCCGAGGATGGGACGGCCGTCGGAATGGAGATTTCCCACCTCTTCGAGGCGCTTGGCCAGGCGGTCCGCGTCTTCGAGTCCCGGCAGAAGAATTACGTTATGCACCTTCCGCACCCGGCCGTTTTTCTTATAAATCGAGCTGATTTCCCCTGTCAGCATAAAGCGGGGCGGGGACGCTTGACCGTCCGTTTCACAGGGCAGGCGGAAGGCATCTTTTAGGGTATAGAGTCCGTCCTCGGCCGGTTCCAGCTTCTCCCGCAGCTCCTGCCGCCAGGCGGGATGGGTGAAATCCCCCGTCCCGATGACGTCGATTCCTTTCCGCCTGGCCCACAAATCCAGATGTTCAGGAACGCAGTCCCGGCTGGTCGCCCGGGAATACCGGGAGTGAATATGCAGATCCGCCAAAAACATCCTGTTTCCCCGCTTTCCTGACAGAATATGCCATAACGGTATCATAATCCATCTGGAAGAAAAAGACAATCCTTTCTTTTCGCTTCAGGATGCATCACCGTTCTCTGAAAGGGCAAAGCGCGGATAATGTTCACGGATCAGCTCATAAGCCCGTTCTTCGGCCAGATTGAAGGAGCGCAGGGAAAAGCTTCGTCTGTCGATGATTTGGCCGTTTTCGGCCCGAAAGCTCTCGTTTGTAAGCTGTGCCGTCCAATGGCGCAGAACCGTCCCCGCCTCCGCGGCCACCTGCGGATCCACATCGTCAAGTAGCTGCACCACCGCCGGAACCGCGGACACCGACAGTCCTCCCAGATGGACAACGTCGATTTCCTTGAGCCGTCCGTCGCGATACGCCTGCACATTGTATACGGAGACGAAGCGGTCCACGTCGGCAAACGCCACCGAGACGAGCAAAACAGCGCTGGCCGCCATCACGCTTTGCACCAGCGGAAACCGATGAAAAAAGAGGCGTAGCAGGGTCAGAATCAGCGTCATGGCCAAAGCCATCATAAACACAGAGGTGAGCACCCGCAGCCGGGTCATGCCGTACAGCCGGATATACAGCACCATTTTGGAAAACGCCGTCGCTGCCAGCAGCAGGGTAAACCCGCCGATAAACAGAGACAGCCCTTTTACCGCGGCGGGAATCCCGCCGTTCTCCCGCCGCCGGCTCAGCAGCTGCACAAGCAGCAGCAACGAAAGATTGATGGCGGAGATGATGACAAGCTCGAAAAAGCCGCGCCGTGCATAAGCGGAGGAAGTCAGGCCGGACCCGGCCGGCAGCATGCCGGAAAATGCGCTAAAAAAATACGCTAGCTGCGAAATCAGGTAACTGATATAGACAGCGGAGACCAGCGTGAGCAGCGCTATGAGGAGCGGTGCCCCCGCAATCTGCATCCGGTCATTCCGGACGGATACGGACGGCGGCTCCAAGGTCTTGCGGTGCGCAAAAACGAACGAAATCAGGAGCGGGGCCGCCAGAGCCGTCAGAATCAGTCGCGGCACCAGTCCTGTGAGGTGGCCGACCAGCCCCGACATCATCGACTCATACGCCGCGTCGGCCTGCATGAGAAGCGGCACCACCAGCACCAATACGGGCAGAGCCAGCAGAAGACCCAACAGCACCTGCCCCAGATGAGCGGTTTTCGCCGTTTTGACCGCATGCCCGACCGATCGGAACGGTTCGGCCACATGACGAAAGGGCGCGATCACCGTATCCCGAAACCAGATTCCCAACCATTCCAAGTCTCTTGCTGCCGAAAAAGCGCCGCACAGACTTCCGCTATAGATGGAATAGAGGAAGCCGGTCAGGCAAACGATCAGTCCGCCAAGAAACACGTCATGATACAGCGCCGGAACTGCGGCAGAAGCCAACGACAGGATGCCGCAGAACAGCCCGAAGGCCGGTACAGGTTTCCGACGTTTGGCCAGATAAACGGTGGTCAGGATAAACAGGATACCGTATGCGACGGAAAAGCCCAGGGCAAGTCCCCCGTAAAGGGCGAAATCCATAAACAAAAACACGGATACCGCCAATAAAGCAAAAAAGACCATATCCTGCCTGTCCAGCGGTATAATCGGCTTCATGACAGACGGCGGAACCCCATCCCCCCACGCGGCGGCCGATGGGGTTTTGCTTTCTATAGGCTTCGAAATCTCAAACTCCATGGTTTACCCCTTCTTTCTGTTGCTGGTTTTATCCGCCGTGGACAAACGCCAGCATCCAATGCATCGCCGAGCTTCGCACGGCTTTATCTTCGGTTTCCGCTCCTCCTTTCTTAAAAAATGCAATCCTATCATAGCACAAATTTATCGCTTGTCAATAAATATATATCGATTATAGGTATAATAAAAAGCCGTGTGAGAAATCTCACACGGCTTAAAGCGATTAAAGCAACTGCATATTTTCCGGGTTGACCCGCAGAACAAACACGTATACGTATTCCCGCTGACGATTGACCATCCGGATGCGTATCCCCCGCCACTGGCCGTCCGTCTTATTGAAATACGACGAACTCAGATAGGACGCCGTATGCATGTTCACCAGATAAAAAGCGGCGGTATCCAGCGTGTCAACCGGCAGCGTCGCTTCCATCGCCATCCGTCCATATTGGATCGTACCGCTTTGATCGATCAAATAATCGGTCAGTTCCAGATATTCGGGACCATGAGCGCCGATATCGATCATGAGCACATCGGAGTACGTGATCTCCGCCGGCGTATGTTCTTTAAGATAGATTTGAAACAGCGGTGAGGATTCCTCGTTTCCCGGCTGTTCATCCGCCAAGAACGTCATGGTCTCCACCCGTTGGCCGTTGACCGTGACGGCCGGCGCCGTTTCATCCCTCCGTTCGTCACCTTTATAACAGCCGCACAAGGCCAGCAGACCGCATGAAGCGGCCGCACATGCCAAAAAGCGTAACCCCCTATTGTGCCGCTTCAAGGCGGACCATCCCCCTCTATCCCTCGTTTTTGGAGGTGGCAAAAATTTTTGTTGCATCCAGCCAGAAACCATCCGGGCGGGCGATCAGACGCGCGTTCTGGTACGCCATGTCCAGCGTCAGGATGGTGGTGCCGATATACTGTCCGTGAACCATTTCCATGCTGAGCGCCACTGTCGGCGGGAGCACTTCCTTGGACTCCCCTTCCTGGATCGCCTGGACGCCCTCGAGATAAATCGGCATCAGGAACTGGATTTTCCCGGTAGCCGGCCAAAACTGAGGCGCTACCAGCTTGTAATTGCGTTTGGAAAGCTCGAGAGACGCCTTGAGCGCCCCTTCGAACATCTGACGGCAGCGGGCGATATCCTGCATGTTTTCAAAATTGAACCGCAGCGCCTGATCCCGCAGTCCCAAATTGATGCGGCTCATGTTGTCCTGGAAAATGTGCTCGTCCGCGATGTTGATGCCGCCCGGTTTCTGGGCGATTTCCCAATTGAACAGCAGATCGCCGGGATCGTCGTAAAAGGTCGCCATTTCGAGAGGCGCGTTGCGCGAATAATTGCAGAACACCCGGTTGCTGGACTTGTAGATCTCGGGATTTCGGTATTCCTGCCGGAACAGCGGATCCCTGTCCGAATCCGGCACGATGTCACAGACGAGATACAGCTCATTGAACGAGGCGTCGATGAGGCCGGTGTTGAGCAGCATCTTCTCCTCTTCCTCGTTGATGTAGATCTTTCCCTGACGGAAGAGCTGGAAATAGGTGTTTTCCAGGTAATTTTTCAGGATCGGATGGGTGATTTTGGTCTGAAAATTGGTGAAACGCCAGTTTTCATACAGCGCTTCCTCCGCCAGATGGCCGAGCAGCTCATTGAGCTCATTCATATCGCTGAACACAATGTCGCCGATGTGCCAGCAGCCCGTCTTGGCGCGGATATCATCCCGCAGGAGGCTCTCCCTCTGGATAAACAAGCCGTAATACTCGCTACCGCCGTCTTCCCGGCGGGTGTTTTTGAGGGTATGGGCAAAAATGCGTTCCCGGCTGTTCTGGAAACGATAGCCGGTATCGAACACATACAGGGTGCTGCCCTGCCGGTTCCGCCCGCCTCCGCAGCGGTATGTCAGGAAGTCCTGGGCCGGAAGGACGCGCTCCACCAGTCCATCCATGGCGCGCTTGGCTTCCTTGATGGACATGTTGCCCGTCATCTGGACAAACTGGAACACCGAGCGTTCGTATTCTTCGTTGGAATTGAAGTGGATCCGGTCTTCGACGCCCATGATTTTCACCTTTCTCCCGGCACAACCGCCGTTTGCCTGGCTTCGCTCTATTTGGTCAGCACGAAGCCCATCTTCTTTTTGACTTTATCGAGTGTCCGGCGCGCAATGGCGGCGGCCTTTTCGGCCTCCTCCTTCATCAGCGCGTCGAGCTGTGCCTTATCCCCCATATAGGTGTGGAACCGGTCCTGGATCGGGCTCAGCGTCTCGGCCACGGCCTCGCCGACGGCCGATTTGAAATCCCCGTAGCCCCGGCCATCGAATTCCGCCTCAATCTGCTCGAAGGTCCGGCCGGTGACGGCACCGTAAATCTCCATCAGGTTGCTCACCCCCGGCTTATCCTCCCGGCGGCAGACCTTTGCCTCGCTGTCGGTGACGGCGCGGCGGAATTTCCGCCGGATGGTGTCGGGATCGTCGAGCATCGAGATAAAGGCATTCTGATTGCTGTCCGATTTAGACATCTTTTTCGTCGGTTCCTGAAGGGACAAGACATTGGCACAGTTCCGCATGATATACGGCTCAGGCAGCACAAACGTATCGCTGTACAGATTGTTGAACCGTCCGGCGATGTCCCTCGTCAGCTCGCAGTGCTGCTTCTGATCCTTTCCGACCGGCACCACGTCGGGAAGATACAGCAGGATATCCGCGGCCATCAGGGTGGGATAGGCAAACAGGCCCAGATTGATATTATCGGCATGGCTCTGCGATTTATCCTTAAACTGCGTCATACGGGACAATTCCCCGAATTGGGTGCAGCAGCCGAGCAGCCAGGCCAGCTCCGCGTGGGCGGGCACCTGGGACTGGACGAATACCAGGCATTTTTCCGGATCGAGGCCCACGGCCAGCAGCAGCGCGAATACCTCATAGGTGCGCTGGCGGAGCTTGGCCGGTTCTTGCCGCACAGTGACAGCATGCAGATCGGCCACACCGAAAATACAGTCGAATTCGTCCTGCAGCGCCACCCAGTTGCGCATGGCGCCGAGATAATTCCCGAGGGTCGGGATTCCGGAGGGCTGGATCAGGCTCAGTGCCCGTTTCCGGCGGGGCTCCGCGGTTTCATTGGCAGTTGACATAGTGGGTTCGTCCCTTTCGGATCGGCCGGACGGCCGAGGTTTTTATTTTAAGAAATCCCGGGCAAATGCGCCGAGACGGATCAATCCCTTGCGCATGGCATCGTCGGTGGGGGTGGAGAAATTCATACGGAACGAGCGGCAGGGCAGGTCGGAGGAGGTTAAAAACGCGTTGCCGGGTACGACGGCAACCTTGTGATCCCGCACGGCCTCGGTGCAGAACCGGGGCATGTCGGTCCCCTCGGGCAGCTCGCACCAAAGGAACAGCCCGCCCTGAATCGGATGATACGTGATCCCTGCCGGCACGAGATGTTCCTCGACCAGATCGATCATCAGACGCGCCTTGTTCCGGTAAATCTCCTGCAGGTGGCGCAGATGCGCCTCGTAATCGGTTTCCCGCATAAAGGCCTCGGCCAGCATCTGGTTCCACATGGGCGTATGGACATCCTCGCCCTGTTTGCACACGATCATTTTCGCGAGCAGGGCGGACGGCGCGATCACATATCCCACCCGGATCCCGGGCGACAGCACCTTGGAAAAGCTGCCGACATACGCCACGTATCCGTTTTCGTCAAAGGATTTGACGGCGGGCACGTGATCCCCTTCGAAGCGCAGGTCGCCATAGGGGTTGTCCTCGAGTACGAGGAAGCCGTACCGTTCGGCGAGTTCCAGGATCTTCTTCCGTTTTTCCAGGCTGGTGGTGATCCCGGACGGATTCTGGAAATTCGGGATCATATAGAGAAATTTGATGTTCTGCTCGGTTTTCAGCGTCTCTTCCAGGGCGGCGATGTCGAGGCCGTCCTCTTCAAGGGGCACCCCGACCAGCCGGGCGCCGAGCGATTTGATGGAATTGAGGGCGCCGACGAAGCTCGGAGACTCGCACAGCACGACATCCCCCGGATTGCAGAGGACCTTTGCCACCAGCTCGATGGCCTGCTGCGCGCCGCTGGTGACGAGCAGCTCGTCGAAATCCCGGCCGATGCCGTGTTTGTCCTTCAAATACGCTTTCAGATGGCTGCGCAGGGGACCATACCCTTCGGTGGTGCCGTACTGCAGCGCGTCGATGGGATGTTCATGGAAAATCCGGGCGGAAAGCTCCGCGATCGACTCGAGCGGAAACGCTTCAGGGGCCGGATTTCCGGCCGAAAGGCCGACCACCTCGGGATCGGCGGAATATTTGAGAATTTCACGAATGGCAGACGGGCTCAAATTCTGCACCCGATCGGCAAAAGAAAACGACAGCATGTTTGTATCCGACCTTCCGGTTGATTTTGCGGAGCCATTCCCGCATATAGACTTTATTATCTTACCATACTTACATTGACTTTTTCAAGCGGTAACGGTAAAATGAACCAATGTGGAAGAACCCGTAACGACTCTTCCGAATACCCCCGGCGCCTTTTTGGCGCGGAAAGGCAGGATATCCATGACATCTTTGGAAAAACTGGCCGATGTTCTATTTCCCGAGTCTTTGAAAACTCCGGAGGAATACGAAACGGCCTATCCCCTCCGCTCCCTTCCCGAGGGGGCACGGGTGACGCGGATTGCGCCCAGTCCCACCGGCTTTCTTCATTTGGGCGTATTCTTCACCGCTATGATAAACCGTCTGGTGGCCGACGTTTCCAACGGCTTGTTTTACTTCCGGCTGGAAGACACGGATAAAAAGCGGGAGGTCGCCGGCGGTGCCGAAAACATCCTCTGCGGTCTTGCCGATTTTGGTCTGACGATCGACGAGGGCTTCGTCGCACCCGGAGAGGTCCGGGGACCATACGGCCCCTATCAGCAGAGCGAACGGGCCCCGATTTATCATACCTATGCGAAAAAACTGGTGCAGGAGGGCCTTGCCTATCCCTGCTTCTGCACCCCTGAACATCTCGCCGAGGTCCGGCAGCAGCAGGAGGCGGACAAGCTGCGCACCGGCTATTACGGCTCCTATGCCCGCTGCCGGGATCTTTCACCGGAGGAGGCGATCCGGAAAATTCAGGCGGGCGAGTCGTATGTGCTCCGCCTGCGCGCCCCGGGCGATCCGGAACGGCGGATCCAATTCGATGATCTCATCAAGGGCAAGATCGAGATGCCGGAGAACGACGAGGATTTTGTCCTGCTCAAATCCGACGGTATCCCCACCTATCATTTTGCCCACGCCGTGGACGATCATCTCATGCGTACCACCCACGTCATCCGGGGCGATGAATGGCTTTCCAGCGTACCCAAGCACATCCAGCTGTTCCGGGTGCTGGGCTTCAAAGCGCCGAAATATGCCCACGTCAGCCCCATTATGAAGGAGGACGGCGGCGGAAAACGCAAGCTGTCCAAGCGGAAGGATCCCGAGGCTGCCATGCATTTCTATGCGGAACAGGGATATCCGGCCGAAGGTGTGCTCGAATATCTGATGACGGTTGCCAACAGCGACTACGAAGAATGGCGCAAGCGCAATCCGGATGCTCCCCGGCAGGCGTTTCCCTTTAACCTCAAAAAAATGAGTGTATCCGGTGCGCTGTTCGATATGGACAAGCTCAACGACGTGTGCAAAAACGTCATCGCCCGGATGGATGCCGCCTCTGTGACTGCCTGCATCCGGAAATGGGCAGCCGCCTGCGACGAGGCGTTCAGTGCCCTGCTCGAACGGGACCCCGCCTATGCCGAATCGGTCTTTTCCATCGACCGCGGCGGTTCCAAACCGCGTAAGGATCTCGCCAAATGGAGCGACGCGCCCGGCTACGCCGCCTATTTTTACGCGGCGCCTGATCCCATCTCACTCGTCTATCCGGAGACGCTGCAAAACGCCGATATTGCCGCCATTCTGAATGCGTATCGGGACGTCTATAATCCGGAAGAGGACCAGCAGGCATGGTTCGCCCGGATCAAGGCCCTGGCCCCCTCCCTGGGCTTCTGCCCGGAGGTCAAGGAATACAAAAAGAACCCCGAGGAATGGAAGGGCCACGCCGGGGACATCAGCACGGTGCTGCGGATCGCCGTGACCGGCCGGCGGAACACCCCCGACCTCTGCGCCGTGATGCGCCTTCTC
>CABQAA010000075.1 GCA_902461995.1 uncultured Oscillospiraceae bacterium
ATCGATTTTCGGGCCGTAGAAGGCGCCGTCCCCCTCGTTGATCTTGTAATCGAGGCCGATCTCGTCGAGGGCGGCCCGCAGGGCGGCGGTGGCGTCGTCCCAGTCCTCCTCGCTGCCCATGCTGTCCTCCGGCCGGGTGGAGAGCTCGACATGGTATTTGAACCCGAAGAGGGAATAGACCTCGTCGATCAGAGCCACGACGCCCTTGATCTCGTCCTTGATCTGGTCTTTGGTCATAAAGATATGCGCGTCGTCCTGGGTGAAGCAGCGCACCCGCATCAGGCCGTGGAGGGCACCCGACAGTTCATGCCGATGGACGATGCCGAGCTCCCCGAGCCGCAGGGGCAGGTCACGGTAGGAGCGCATCTCGGACTGGTACACCAGGATGCCGCCCGGGCAGTTCATGGGCTTGATGGCGAAATCCTCGTCGTCGATGACGGTGGTGTACATGTTGTTCTTATAGTGATCCCAATGCCCCGACCGCTCCCACAGGGTGCGGCTGAGGATGATGGGGGAGGAAATCTCCTGGTATCCAGCGCGGGTATGCACCTCCCTCCAGTAGTCGATCAGCCGGTTCTTGAGGAGCATGCCCTTCGGGAGGAAGAAGGGGAAGCCGGGGCCTTCCTCCATAATGGTGAACAGGCCGAGTTCTTTCCCCAGCCGGCGATGATCCCGTTTCTTCGCCTCCTCGAGCTGCTCGAGGTAGGCATCGAGCTCCGCCTTTTTGGGGAAAGCCGTGCCGTAGATGCGGGAGAGCATTTTGTTCTTTTCACTGCCCCGCCAATAGGCGCCGGTGCAGGCGGTCAGCTTGACGGCCTTGACGGGCGCAGTGGTCATCAGATGGGGGCCGGCGCACAGGTCGGTGAAGTCCCCCTGGCGGTAGAAGGAGATGACCTCGCCCTTGTCCGCGTGTTCCTCCATCAGCTCGAGCTTGTAGGGTTGGTCGGCCATGAGGCCCCGCGCCTCTTCGATGGGCAGCTCGAACCGTTCGATGGGCAGGGCTTCCTTGGCGATGCGGACCATCTCGGCCTCGATTTTTTCCAAATCGTCGGCGGAGAAGGATTCCTCCTTGTCGAAGTCGTAGTAGAAGCCGTTGTCGATGGCCGGTCCGATGGCGAACTTGACCTCCGGGAAGAGGTGCAGCACGGCCTGGGCCAGGATGTGGGAGGCGGTGTGGCGGAACGCCTTCCGGCCGTCTTCGTCCTCAAAAGTGAGGAATTCCACCGCGCAGTCCTTCGTCAGCGTGGTGCGCAGGTCGCAGACCTTTCCGTCGATCCGCACGGCACAGGCCGCACGGTAAAGACCCATAGAAATGTCGCGGCAGAGCTGCTCCGCCGTGGTGTTTTCGGCGACCTCGCGCACGTCGCCGCCTTTACATGTGATGTTCAGCATGGGAACCACTCCTTTCCGAAATTGAAACGTCTTGGAGGCGAAAAACACAAAACCCCGCCCCCTGTGAAGGGGCGAGGTTATCAAAACCACGCGGTTCCACCCTTTTTCCGCGGCTGCAGCCGCGCTCGTTGCCGGCCGGTAACGGGGCCATCCGTCGCGCTTTAACCGCTTTCGCACGGCTCCGGCGCGCACTCGGGGGTGGTGGCGGTTTCAGGTCGTCCTGCGCCGCTTGCAGCCGGGGCGGCACTCTCTGGAAGGACGGCGGGAAGGCTTCCCCGTCAGCGTTTGTATCCACAGGATACCACCGTCGCCGCCCCTTGTCAAGAGGGGACGGCCCGGCGGATGCCTCAAAAAGAGAACTCGTCCGCAACATGCGCCGCAGGCGTATTTGCAGAGGAAACAGCGATGCCGTTTCCTTGCTCGATATCCCGCTCCACAGCGGCGATGAGGAGACGATAAAGCGGGACAAGGGCGGTGAACGCCTCTTTCAAAACGTCCACCAGGGCGGCGCTTCCGAAAAAAGCCGGATCCGGCTCAAAGCGTTCCATCCCCACGGTTTTGCAGTTGTAGATGCTGTCCAGCAGGGGAGAAAGGCCCTCCTTTTTCGGCCGGGCGTAGCGGTCGCCGTACGATGCAAAGCCCGCGGCCTCCGCCTGGCGGAGCGCCCGGGTCCAGGGGGCGGGCTTTTCGTCAATCATTTTGCGGACGGTCTGCATCAGGCGGGGCGTCGCATAATAAAAGCCCATCCCGTAGGTGCTGCCCTTGGCGGACATGTCGGCAAAAAAGCCGGGTGCGCACACGAATGCCTTTTTGTCCCTCATGAAGCCGACCCAGACGTTCTCCCGGTACATGGCTTTGTCGTGGGTATAGCGATTGTCCCGCCGGATGCGGCTGATGCAGCCGTTCCGGTTTGGATCGGTGATGATCCGGGGATCGGCTGCGAGTACGGTGCCGGCAAGATCCTCCGCGAGATCCCGAAGCGGGTCGAGCACCAGCGCCTTGATCTGCGGTTTATGTTCCTCATAATAGCTCTTACTGTCGTGAAAGCGGTTTTCCGCAAGCAGCCACATGCCGTCAAGCGAAATTCCCTGAAAATTGGACATGGATAAGCCTCCCGGTCGTTCGAATTCCTGTGAGAATATTGTCTGCCATCCGGCCGGACACGATTTCAGTATAGCACATTTTTTGTCGAAGAAGTATACAATTTTGTAACCAATTCTTTTCGTCCGGAAGGTGGACTTTTGCAGGGACAGACGGTATAATAAATCCTAAAAGAGTTTCAAATGCCCTCCGGATGCGGGGGACGCCCTCACCCGGGACGGAAGAAGGAGAGCGTATGGCCATTACCTTGCTGACCGGAGGCGTGCGCAGCGGCAAAAGCGCGCAGGCGCAGCGGCTGCTGAAAGAGGAAGAGACGGTGCTGTACATCGCCACCGCCCGCTGCCTGGATAAAGAGATGGAGCGGCGAATTGCGCTCCATCGGGCCTCCCGTCCCGCCTGTTGGACGACTGTCGAAGCGAGCGAAAGACTCGACCGGGTGCTCGACACACATCCGGAGGGGGCGGTGCTGCTGGACTGTGTGTCCAACATGGTGACGAATCAGATGCTTGACGCCGAACCGGACTATGACGGCCTATCCCACGAGCGGGTGGAGGAAATCGAGCGGCAGATCACCTTCGAGTTCGACCGCCTGACGGATACCCTCATCCGGCAGGGGCGGCGGGCGGTGATTGTGACGAACGAAGTGGGACTCGGCCTGATTGCACCATATCGGATGGGCCGGGTGTTCGCGGATATTCTGGGCCGGATCAATCAGCGGCTGGCCGCCCGGAGCGATGAGGTGTTTCTGATGTCCTGCGGCCTGCCCCTGCGGCTGAAATAGGGCAGGCGCCCGGATGTGAAAATCAAATAACGGAGGATATGAACATGGACTGTAAACCCCTGCTTGACGCTATTCGCCAGAACATCCAGCAGGTGATCGTCGGCAAAGACCGCGTGATCGATCATCTGCTGGTATCGCTGCTCTGCTCCGGACATGTGCTGATCGAGGATATGCCCGGACTGGGGAAAACCACGCTGGTGTCGGCTCTGGCGGCCTCGCTCGGCTGTTCGTTCCGGCGGATTCAGTTCACGCCCGACGTGCTGCCGTCCGACATTACCGGCTTTACCATGTTCAATCTCAAAACCGGGGAACAGGAACTGCATCTCGGCAGCATCATGAATCAGATCGTGCTCGCCGACGAGATCAACCGGACCAGCCCGAAAACCCAGTCGGCCCTCCTGGAAGTGATGCAGGAAAACCAGGTGACCATCGACGGCAAAACCTATCCTGCGCCCGCTCCGTTTATGGTGCTCGCGACCCAGAATCCGGTTGAGATGGCGGGGACTTATCCGCTGCCCGAGGCGCAGCTGGACCGCTTTTTCATGCGGATTTCGATGGGCTATCCCACCCACGGGGAAGAGCTCGACATCCTGCACGGCCATCGCTCCCGCCAAAACGCCGTTAAGCTGGAGGCCGTGGCCTCGGCCGCGGACGTTTTGGATATGCAGAAAGCCCTCGACGATATTCTGTGCGCGCCTCCGGTGCTCGATTACATCGTGTCGATCGTGGAGGCGACGCGCGCCTTAAACGACGTGTTGCTGGGGGTCAGCCCCCGCGGCTCCATCGCCCTCATGCAGGCCGCGAAAGGCGCCGCCCTACTCGAAGGGCGGCGGTATGTTCTGCCGGATGACGTGCAGCGCATGGCGTTCCCCGTGCTCTGCCACCGGCTGGTCATGCGCACCCGGGCGGGGATGCACCGCCAGACCCCTGAATCCGTGATCGATGCCGTGCTGCGCACGGTTCCGGTTCCCTCGGCGAAATGAGCGCGCGGGGACGAACGCTGTCTGTGTTTTTTGCACTGCTGCTGCTGGCCGGATTGGCCACCGGCATCCGTGAAATATATTATGTGGTCTTTGTGCTGGGTTTGCTGCTGCTGATCACGCTGGTGGCGGCGCTTTGCGGGGCATTTTCCCTGCACGCCGCCCAGTCTCTGCCGGACGGTCTGACGGTCCGGGGGGAAGGGGCCGCTATCCGGGTGCGCCTGTTCGGATGGGTTCTTCTGCCGGTGACGGCGGAGGTGCGGCTGATCGTGCCGGGCCCTCCCATTCCCGGCAGAAAAGAGAAAGCCCCGGAAGAGTGGGGGAGCCTGACGCTCTGGCCGCTGAAGCTGGACAAGCGGCTGTCTATCACGGTTGCGTGCGATCACCGCGGCCAGTGGGAGACTGGAATCAGCGGTCTTTATGTACAGGATGTGCTGGGGCTGTTCCATCTTCCCGTCCGGCGGTCGGCTGTATCGTCGGGCAGAGAGGCCTTGACCGTGTATCCGCGGCTCTACGAGCTGGAGGCGGAGATCCCGTCTCTGCCCACCAGCGCGGACTATTCGGAGAATCTGCCGGTGACGGCCGATCATGGGGACAGCTTTGCCGGGACCCGGCTTTACCGGGACGGTGACTCCCTCAAACGGATCCACTGGATTCAGACGATCCGCACGCGGGAGCTGTACACCCGTCAGTACGAGATATCCACTGAACAGTATGCATTGCTGGTCCTCGACACCGAGGTTCCGCCCACGATGAACCGGCTGGCCTACGGCGATATGGCCGGTGAGGTGGCGGCGGCCCTGGCGCTGAATTATCTTGAAAGGGGCTGTCCGGTCCGGCTGCTCTGCCTGGCGTCCGGCGGGGATGGTCCGGACGAATCCTGTACGGCGGCCAACCGGGACGAGTTTTTTCCGCTTTATGAGCGGCTGGCGACCGTCGGATATACGCCCAACCCACAGCCCCTCGATGCGGAAAGCCTGATCGACGGCAACTGGGGACAGATGCGGACCATTCATATGGTCACATCCCGTCCGTCGCCTCATTTGCTGGAAATCCTGCACGCGCTGTCGGGACGCCACAGCCGGGCCGTCTGCATTGTGCCGATGACCGCCGGAGCGTCGTCCCTGCTGCCTCTGGCCGCGGAATTGAATGTGCATATGTTGGCCATTTCTCGTCCGGAAGAAATTGCCGGCCTTGGTGAATGCCTATGAAACTCTCCTCTCTTTTACAAAAACAGAAAAACAGCTTGTTGAATCCCGACCTCTGGCTCGACTGCCTGTCGGTTTGGCTGATATCCGTCGGCGCCATCCTGGCGTTTGACCAGTTGTTTCGCTTTCATGCCGAATTCGGCGAAATCCTCCTGTTTTCGATGCTTGTGGTCGTTCTGCTGGCTCTGCTGACGCGGAGAAGCTGGGTGCTGCCCGTTCTGCTGATCGGGGTTGGATGTTTCTACGCCGCTGTGGCGGCCGCTTTCGGGGAACTGGGAAACCGGCTGGAATCCTTATTTGGATTTTTCCGCTGGTGGATGGATCTGTTCCCCATTCGGTCCGCCTATAATACGTCCTCCAATGTTCAGCTGGCCATGCATCTCATCCAGACGCTCATCGTCTGCGTTGTGTTTTTCTGCGTCCGGGTTCTGCGGTCGGTGGTGGCCATGAGCCTCATGTCCCTGCTCATGTTCACCGTGATCATCGTCGGAGGATTTCGCCGGAACATGGGCGCCATGACCTTTATGGCGGCCGGCCTTCTGCCGCTGATCGCCCGCAATTTTTCCGTTTCGCAGAACCGCGCGGCGGTTGGACGCCGTCCCCGTATGCAGCGCCTGACCCCCTCCTGGAGTCCGCGGGTCGCGGCGGTTGCCCTGTGCGGGGCGGTCAGCCTGCTGGCGCTGATCCTGCTGCCGGAGAATACCGCCCATTGGACCAGCTCCGGTATGCGGCAGATGGCGACGCAGTTTCAAAAGATCACTAAAATCGGACCGTTTGACAACCTAAACCTGTTCCAGCCCGCGGAACTCGACAGCCTGGGCTTGATGCCGAATCTCAATCGTCTGGGGGGCCCTCTTGCCAAGCAAAGCAAAAACACCGTCCTGCGTCTTTTTGCGGAGGAACCGATGCTCATGCGGGGCACGGCCTATGAAATCTATACAGGGTCGAGCTGGGAAACCGATTGGGATACCAAAAAATCGGGCTTTTTCGCCCTGAACGATGAAAATAACGCCGACCTCAAACGCCGCGCGTTCGACCTTGACCTGCCGAACGGACGGGACGACTCATATGCCAAGGTCATCCGGAATGTGGAAGCTAAGGTGGAGCTTTACCAGAACAGTACCAACCTGTATACGGTCGGCCGGGCGTCCTCGATCCGTATGAATCAGAATGCCGTGGATCTGTATTTTAACCGCCGCGGCGAGGTGTTCGCCAAGACCAATATCCGGGCACCCTTCGATTACATGATGACGGCGCAGGTGATCCGCCGTTCGAGTCAGGACGAGCGCCGGGAACTGGCCCATCTGGCGTGGGCCACCTCAGGGGATCCCGATGTGCAGTATCCGTCGATTGTCAAACAATATACCCAGCTGCCCGCCAAACTCCCCGAACGGGTCAGACAGACCGCGGCGGATGCCACGGCCGGTGTCACCGAGCCGTATTTGATTGCCGAGGCACTCGAGACCTATCTGTCCGAAAATTTTTCCTATACGCTGACACCGTCCAAAGTACCCTCGGGACGGGATTTCGTCGAATATTTTCTGGAAACCGGGGAAGGCTATTGCGTGTATTTTGCCAGCGCCATGACGGTGATGGCCCGGACGCTGGGAATCCCGTCCCGCATGGTATGCGGCTACGGGGTCAAACCGGCGGGCTTTCATACCTGGATGGCCAGCGGCACCGAAGCGCATGCTTGGGTGGAATGCTATTTCCGGGGCCTGGGATGGATCGCCTTTGATCCGACGGCCGGATCGAACTTTCTGTTTTATGAAGGCGGCCAGTCGGTGTCGACGTCGATGTGGACCACTGACGGCCGGTCGACGACGACAAACACCGGAAGCACCACATCGACGAACGCAGGCAGCACCGCTACCGGCAGTACGTCGCCGAATACCACCACCGCGACGGAGCCGGGTGTGACCACGACATCCACCGCCGGGGATTCCGGGGGTCCGGGCGTGAGTCCGGGTCTGCTGTGGGCTATTCTGGGCAGTATCGGCGGGGTCCTGCTGCTGGTTCTGGCGGCCGCCCTGCGGATCCTCGTTTGTGCGAAACGCTACCGGCTCGAAGAGGTGCGGCAGAAACGGCGGCGGCTCGGGGATCAGGCCGAGTTTTATTACGCCGATTATCTCCGGCAGCTCCGTCTGCTGGGGTATGAGCCCGGGCCGAACGAGACCATGAAGCAGTTTGCCGAGCGGATTCTCGGGGAAGCGTCGGAAAATACGGCTCACGCCGTTCCGGAAACGGCCAGGGACGTCTTCCGCGTGATCATGGATTGGCGGTACGGCGAGCAGACGCCGTCGCCGGAGGATGTGGAACGCCTTGCCGGCCTGCATGAGGAGCTGGAGCAGCTGGTGAAGAAACACATATCCCCGCTTTTGTATCTCATCCGGCGGGTTTTCCGGTTCGGCCGGTAAATCAGGTGCATTCCACTGTCCGAAAGGAGCTATGACATTGAAAGATGGATTTATAAGGGTGGCGGCCGCCACGCCCGCGATTCGGGTGGCGGATCCGGCCTACAATGCGGAGCAGATCATCCGGATGACCGGGGAGGCCCCGGCGGATACGGCGCTGCTGGTGTTCCCGGAGCTGTGTGTGACGGGCTATACCTGCGGGGATTTGTTTTTGCAGCCGCTGCTGCTCGAACAGGCGGAACAGGCGGTGAAACGCATCCTGGACGCGTCGCTGTCGATCGACGCCCTGCTGGTCGTGGGGGTGCCGGTTCCGCTCGGGGCGGCGGTTTACAACTGCGCGGCCGTGTGTCATCACGGGACGCTGCTCGGCCTTGTTCCGAAATCGCATATCCCCTCCTATTCGGAGTTCTATGAGGGCCGCCATTTCACCCCCGCGGACGATACCTGCCGGGAACTCTTCTACGCGGGACAGGACACAGTTCTTGATCGCAACATCCTCTTCGTCTGCCGGAATATTCCGGATCTCCGTTTCGGGGTGGAGGTGTGCGAGGACATCTGGGTGGCCGACCAGCCCAGCATCCGTCTCGCGTCGGCCGGGGCCACCGTCATCGCCAATCTGTCCGCGAGCGATGAATCGGTCGGCAAGGACGAATTCCGCCGTCAGATGGTGATGACCCAGTCGGCCCGCCTGTGCTGCGCGTATGTGTACGCGGATGC
>CABQAA010000076.1 GCA_902461995.1 uncultured Oscillospiraceae bacterium
CAGCGTGCAGGAACAAGTCTGTACCACCGAAACGACCATAACCATCAGCAGGGTATTCCACAGAGCCGAGGGATAGCCGAGCAGTTTGGCCGCATTTCCGTAATGTTCAAGTGTAAAATCCTTGGGAATGAACCGGACGCTGCTGTCGTAGATATCGCTGACACTCATCACGCTGGATGTCAGAAGCGTCAACAGCGGATAGAGCACGACGAAGCAAAGCCCGCCTATGAAGACGGCGCGCAGGACGGCGAGACCCCACTTTACCGCCTTCTTTTTCAATCGATTTTTTTGCCGCGTTGTCAGCCGAGTCGTCATGAGGCTGTCCTCCCCTCTAGCGGTCCTGATAAAACACGAATCGGGAAATGATCTTGTACACCACCGCCAGAATGAGTCCCATGACGATCATGTAACTAAGCGCTTTCGCCGTACCGATCCCGAACTTGATATTTTCAAACATAGTGCTATGAATGTCGGAGATCACGGCGTTGCTGACGTTGGTAAACGAGTCGATCACGCTGTAGACGACCGTCACCAGGATCAGAGGGCTGACCATGGGCAGGCAGATTTTCCAGAATACTTCCCACTTGGTGGCCCCTTCGATATAGGACGCCTCAAAAATCGACGGAGAAATGGACTGCAGGCCGGCCAGAAAGATGATGATGGGTACCGCCGCCAGGGTGGTGATATCGGCGATGCGGTCGACGGAACTCGAAATGAAGGACACCAGCGTGGGATTCAAGTTCATATTATCCATCAGGTTGACGATCGCCCCGGACAGCCCCGATCCAGCCGCTGTCTCGGTGGATGCGGACAGAGTTTCCATCGTGTACCCTTTGATCAGCTTCGTCACCAGACCGGAGGAGACGATGACGGGCATGAACAGGATCACGCGGGCCGCCGACCGGCCGACAAATTTCTGATTGAGCAGGCTGGCGACAAAAAAGGCGAACAATACGCAGACCGGCACATCAACGGCCATTTTTCCAAGGGAGTCCAGCAGATACTGCCGGTATTTGGGATCGACCATAAAAATCTGCCGATAGTTTTCGACCCCGATAAAATCCAGACGATATCCTGTGTCGGTAATGGTCAGATTGCAGAAGCTGAAAACAACGGACTGGATAAAGGGCCACAGTATAAAAAACACCAGACCGATGAGGAACGGCGCGATGAAGGCGTATCCCAGCCGCTTCTGCCGTCTTTCCAGGGATAACCCGCGCTTCATGATGCATCGCTCCTTTCCATCCGATAATCCGTGGCCGGGATGGTCCGCCCATCCGCCAGCGTGACGGCCGCACTGTTGTAGTTGACCAGAATCCGGACGCCGTTTTCGTAAGTTGTTTCGAACACGTTGTCGGCCAACCGCAGATGGGAGACGATCGGCTGACCGCTGCACTCCTGCAGCGCCTCGGCGACAAACCGGTAGTCCTCCAAAAGCCGCTTGCGCATAAGCCCGTACTCGACCGCATAGAAACCGTTGAATTCGGTCGAGCGGAGCCGGCTGCCGTTCTGTCCGCAAAGCACAAAGTACGGAGACGCCCCGGTTTCAAGCAGGCGAAGCAAATCCCGTCTGTCGGCAAAATCCAGATTGACACGGCCGCCGCTGTAGCGGACATAGCCGCTGAGCACCATCGACGCAAAGGGAACGCTGTAATCGGTGATGTCGTAATTGCAGGAGGAAAGAGGCAGGTCGAGGATGGTGTCCGCATACGGTACGAAGGGCGCGATCCCGGTGGAAAGAGTCAGGGAATCCACTTGCTCCCGCAGCCCGGCAACCTGTTCGAGCAGACGGGTGAGGGAGGTCTGCCGCTCCACTTCCCGTTTCTCATGATAATCGCTGTTTAAGTCCCGGCCGACGCTGCGCAGCGCCGCACCGGTGAGTCCCTCCTTTTTCAGCAGGGCGGAGAATCCCGCCATACTCTTTTCGATCCCTGCGCTGTTTAAGATGTACGCCGGTACTTTATCGGTGTCCGCGATAAAATACGCGATATCGGCCGGATAGAGCAGGCCCGGCTTGCGGCTGAGGAGACGGGAGACGCTCCGGCCGGGAACGCCGTCAAACAGGCCTTTTGCATAGGCGTACTGCACATCGGCATCCAGGGTGCAGGGAATGCCCAGATCCTGCAGCTGCGCGATGAGCGTCTGCAGCCCCTTGCTTCCTCCCGCTTTCTTGGACAGGGAGGCTTTATCAAGGAACCCCTGCCGATAGCCGCCGTTCAGGTATCCGGAGAGGATCACCTGCATATCCCCGACGCCCTGGTCTCTGAGCTCTTCCACTATACTTTTGGCCTCTTCAAAGGACGTCAGGAGAAGCTGCTCTTTCACCGTTACACCCAGGACGTTTTTCTCAACATCGGCTTCCCCCAGGAAGCTCAGATACAGGGGAAACCCCTTCGTCTCGAGCGGCTGCTTATCGGCCAGCAGCTGCTGCCGGTACCAAGACGCCATGCCGCTGTAGGAGGCGTCGTCCCCCGTCAGAAAATGACAGCGCAGGCGGTATTCGCCTTCATACGGCGTGGATTGGTGGGTGATAAAATAGGAATCCCCGTTCTCGCTCGTGGACAGGGTTTCGATCTTCGCCTGCTGCAGCACGGCAAAGGAGGGATAGGCATACGGCCTTCCTGTGTCGCCGCCGGGGGAGGCCGTAATCGTAGCCAGGGCATCTCCCTCTTCCACAACGGTCAGGAATCCGTTTCCATTTTCCAGCGCGCAGCCGAAAACCGGAAACACCGCCACCTTGTTTTTAAAGGTGGTTTCTCCGGCCGAAACGGCACGGTCATCACCGTATATCCGCACTGCATATTCCTGCAAGCTGCTTTTTCCGTTGCGGAATTCCATGATGGATCCCGACCCGTCCGGGAGCAGGTAATACCCATCGCCGGCGTCTGTCCGGCCGAAATTCGGCAGAACCCCCAGTGTTTCCAGGGGAAACGCAGAGGCGTAATACAAGTCTTCAGTCGGCACCCGCACGACAAGGGAATCCTCATCCAGTTCCAGATAGATCACCAGATGGAACTGAGGCGTGGCTTTCCCTGCCAATTCGCCGCCGTATTCCGCGTCGGCGACGCGGTCTTCCTCGGTATACCCGACGGATTTGAGCGCCTCATGCAGCCGCAGCCGGATGCTTTTCTGCATCGTCGGCGTCAGAACATAAATCCGGCCCTCTTTGGCCTGCGGATATTTCGACTCCATCGCCTGGCGGTCACTTCCGCTGTAGCTGTTCAGGTCGATCAGAGAATACAGCTGTTTCATCAGGCGCTGGTCCGCCGTGCTCATGCCCTCGGTATACCGGAGATACCGCTCTTCCGGAAGGATGACCGGCGCATAATACGCTGCGGCGATCTCACCGAGGGAATACGCGATTTTCACGCCTTTATCCGTCTTTGTAATTTCGAACTGACCTTTTTTCACCGAATCGTTAAAGGTATCCATGTAATGCGCCACGCCGCTCGCATCCATATACGACACGGACAGCATCGCCTGATCGCCGCCGTCGGCGCCGCTTCCCACAGACGATTCCCATACATAGCCCGTCTGTTTGACCGTAATCCGGAAAGCGGTGGTGTCGGGATTGATTTCCAGCCGGAGTGCAGCGGTTTCCGCCATCAGCTGATAGCCGGTCCCGTTCGGGTCGTTTTCCCGTGTGCCCTCCGGGATCAGCGCGGCCTCCCGCGCCGTCTGCTGCGCCGCCGGTGCACAGCCGGCCAGAACCGCCAGGCACAGGAACAGGCAAAGGGCCAGACTTGCGATGCGTTTCATACCTTCATCCTTTCTCACCTACGGCACTTACATTCTCATGGATATTTCGGTGCCGAGGTCCTGGATAAACGACACAAACTGCTGGATCAAAGCGAAGGCCAATACAGCCAGGAACAGCACAATCACCATGACCAGAAGGGTAATCAGCAGAACGGCGACGGTTTTGCCCATGGAATAGTTATGGATCTGCTGATTCGCACAGATCAGCAGGATGACCGTCCAGGCCAAAGCCGCCGTCACAAGGACATTCAGGAAGGCCGCGTCATCCAGAATCAAAAACCGGCTCAGAATCGTGGCGACCGGAAGCAGCCAAACCAGCGGGGTCAGAGCGTAACTGGAGGCCATGACGATATCCCGGAATTTGCCCTCCCCGTTCATCAGCGAGGTGACACACCAGTTGCAGACACAGAACAGGAACAGAGGCGCCGCCACTTTGAGCGCTTCGAACAGGAGGTTGACCTCTTCGGTCCGGCCGGTGCTGAAGATGAAGCCGATGAACCGGCTGTAAATGGCCATAGCCGCGCAGGCCAGCCCCAAGAGGGTCATTGCCGCCTTCATGCTGCCGCGTTTTTCACATTTGAGGTCCCAGAACCCGTCGAAGGGATGGAACACCACATAGCGGGAGTACCGTAGGGTTCCTCTATAACTAAATGGAGCTACCGCCTTGACAGGGTGGCGTTTCCTCCACAGGCTGTACACAAAGACTAAAACGCCAAGTCCCAGAATACCGGTCATCAGGTAGGGGAAAATGGCGCCGATCACCTGACCGCGATGCATTTTAAAGGCGGCGGAATAATTGCTGCGGTCTTCCGCCAGCCGGAAATATTCCATGGCCTTCTCGTAATCCTGGATGCGGTAAGCGGCCTTGCCGAGTCCGGTCAGGGCACCCACGTTGTTTTGATTGAGCTGCGCGATTTCGGCCCAGAGCGCACTTTCCTCTTCATACTGGCTGTTGTAGTGGTACTGCGCCGTGGTATAGAGCATCCGGCCGTATTCGCTGAGCGTATACGTTGTTAAGCTCATCTTGCCCGCGTCGAGAAGATAGAAGGTACCGTCACGGTATTCCAGCGATGTGGGGATCTGCAGGCTGCCCTTGACGGACCCCGGCGTACCGAACTCGAAGAGCAGTTCCCCGTCCGCATTATAGACGAATACCCGGCAGCGGTTGGAATCCAAAACCGCATACATCCCATAGCCCAGCGTGCAGATATCCACAAGTGTGGAGGCTCCCCGGTAGCTGCCCGTCGAGATGACGAGGGGATCCCCATAAGGTGCCGGCTCTCGTGTAATCCGCAGAATATCGTTGCCGGCCGCGTTGAGTTTGCGCACAGGAGTGGCCGATTTGGATGCATATTCGCTCAGGGAAAAACTGTTGGTCGTGACATAGAGGAAATCCTCGTCGTCAATGCTGAGATTGTTGTATTCCGTCGGAACGAAGGCTGCCATCCGATCGATCTGTTCCTGGGTGGAGATCATCCGCCAGAACAGGTCGAGGGGCGTGTATTTCACCAGATTGGCACCGAGACAGCCCGTGAAATCCCCCTGCGGATCCAGCTCGATGAGACCCATGTTGAACCCGGCGGAGGTGACGAAAATACGGCCGGCCGTGTCCAAAAGCAGCTTGGTCGGCTTGAACTGGAAATCTTCTGGCAGGCTGCCGGACTCCGGCGCCCCAATGATCCGGGTGACCTGCCCGTCTTTGTCAAACGCCACGATACGGGCATTGCCCGTGTCCGCCACATACAGGGTGGACTGCCATATGTAGATTCCCTGTGGTTTTTGGAAGGTCAGCGTCTCCTCCCCGTCCTGGACCGACGTGATTTCCCGGATCATGGCCAGCTGACGGTTCAGCACAACAATCCGGTTGTTGTCGGTATCGACGATGTACAGATCACCGTTTTCATCCACATACACGTCGGACGGGTTGGCAAAATTCGCCGTGCCGAGAGAAACCCCGGTGATCACCCGCTCGGTTACGACCGCATCGGGCGCAGCCACGGTGTTGGATTCGGCATCATATGTGTAGCTGTAAAACGGATTTTCCGCTGCCGCCGGCAGGCAGGAAAGCTCCAGGAGAAGAGGAACCAGCATGCAGGCGAGGCGCGCTTTGCATTTCAACTCAATCTCTCCTCCCGTTTATTCTTTGATGCCCGAAGACGCCATGGTCTGCAGGATGTTGCCCTGCGATACGATGAACACAACAATGGGCGGTATGATGAGAATGAGGGACACCGCCGAACCCGCGCCCGCACGGGCCACACCGCCGGCGAGAATCTGATTGAGCGCGTAATTGAGGGGTTTGAGTTCCTCGGAAAAGATGGTGTTTCCGCCGGTCATGCCCCACATGCTTTGGAAGCCGAAAATAATCAGGGTCAGCCAGGCCGGCTTGACCATCGGCATGGCGATCCGGAAGAAGATGCGCAGTTCCGAAGCGCCGTCGATCCGCGCAGCCTCCAACAGGCTGTCGGGGATGTTGCACATGAACTGCTTCATGAGAAACAGGCCGAGCGAGGAGGCGATGGCCGGCACGATCAGAGAGGCGAGCGTATCCACCCAGCCGATGCGGCTCATGATGATGTAGGAGGGGATCGCGGTGACGGTGGTGGAGAACATCAGAGACAGTACCACCAGCTTGAATATCAGTTCCCGCCCCGGAAAACGGCGTTTTTCCAGTACGTACGCCGCCAGGGAGGACACCACCAGCTGACCAAGAACCGCCAGCGCCGTGATGAGCACCGTATTAAAAAAGTAGCGGGAGATGGGAACCCAGGAATCCCCCATGAGGACAGACAGATTTTTAAAATTATTTAAGGTCGGATTGCGCACAAAAAAACGCGGCGGGTATACGAACAACTCGTCGAGCGGTTTAAACGCGCTGCTGAATATGTACACGAGGGGCAGCGCCATAAAAACGCCCACCACACACAGCATCAGAAAATTGCCGACCCGGCCTGCCCGGCTGCGCCCGATATGCAGCTGACCTTTGCGATGTTTCATTGGTCTATCCGGTTTCATGTTCTCCACCCTTTACCGAGGATTTCCAATCAGGTTCCCACTTTCCGCAGCAGTTTCTGCACCAGCCCGTTGCAGCCCATCATCACCACGAACAGGAAGGTGGCGATGGCGCAGGCATAGCCCATTTCAAACCGGATGCCGCCGTAATCGTTCATATGGTTGAGCAGGGTATGCGCGGCGTAGTCGGTACTGGGGTTGCCGAACAGGTTTTCCTGCACCACACCGCAGGAAAACGCGCCCGTAATGCTCATAACGGCACCAAACATCAATTGCGGCTTCATCATGGGCAGTGTGATAAACCACAGCTCCTGCCAGCGGTTGCGGATACCTTCCACGTAGCCCGCTTCGTACATCGACTTATCGATGGTTTGGAATCCGGCGACAAAGGAAAGAAATCCGGAACCCAGGCTCATCCACAGCATGACCACCATGCTGACGCCCAGCATATAATTCGTATCGGTCAGCCACAGAATCGGATCGTTGATAAACCCCATGTTCATCAGAATGCCGTTGAGATACCCATAGGCGTCGCCGCTGAAGAGCACCTTCCAGATCATATAGGCTCCGCCGCAGATGGACGGGGCGTACATCACGGTTACCATCAAGGCCCTCAGCGGCGCGGACAGCTCATTGATGCACCACGCCATCAGCAGAGAAGCCAGATAGCCGGCCGGCCCGGTTACGACGGCGATGAGAAAGGTATTTTTCAGGGCCGTCAGGAAAACGTCGTCCCCGACAAACAGATTTTTGTAGTTCTCCCAGCCGACGAACTGCGGCGGCTGAAGCACATTGTAATAGGTAAAACTGTAGTACATGGACATTAAAACCGGCGCAATAACAAACAAGGTGAAAACCAATAGGAATGGCAGCAGGAACAGATAACAGTCCCAGTTTCTGGTGGCTTCCCGTCCCTTGCCCGCGAGATATGCCCGCGCTCTTTTCCGCCGTTCCACAGTATTCATGAGCCACGTTCCTTTCCCCGGCCGTACTCGTTTCCGACGCTTTCCTGGACCGGCCTCCGCTCATTCCGACTTCTTCGGAATGGCCCCGCGTTTTTCTCCCGGCTGCGGTCCCCGGCTAAATCGATTTCCGACTTCCCAATTCAGTCAGGACATGTGGAATTCATCCCGTTTATTGGCAATCTCCTGATTGATGACGTTCACATAGTCGAGAAGGGTATCCTTGGCATCCTTGTCATGCAGGATGACCTGCCGGACGGCATTGGTCAGGTGGCGCTGCAAAAAATAGCTGCCGGGGATCTGCTGGATGCCTTTGGCGCTTTTCAGCTGCGTTTCCAGTGCCGTCAGTTCGCTTTTCGACCAGGGCAGACGAGAAAATGCCTCGAGGTTGGCCGTGGGATACCGGGCGGATTCTCCGAGGATGCTCTCCATTTCGGTGCCGAACCGGGTCTGTGCATCGGCGGAAACCCACCATTTCAGGAAACTCCAGGCGGCATCGGGATTCTTCGAATCCGACATGAGCACGGAAGCCGTGGAGGATAGAACCGTGCTGTGATCCACCTCGCCATTTTCCTGAAGCGTACCCGGGACCGAAGTGAAATTCCACAGTCCCTTGATTTCCGGAGCCGATACCTGCAGGGAGTTGTACATCGAATAATCGGCGATAGCCACCGGCACTTCCCCGACCCGGAAGCGGTTTAAGATATCGAGTTCTTTGGCAAGCTTGTAATTCACATAGAAATTTGACCACTTTTTGAATGCCTCGACCGACTCGGACGAATCCAGCGCCGTTGTCGTTTGATCGTCGGTGAAGACCTGTCCGCCGTTCTGCAGGAGAAACAAGTAAAAGGTGTTGAC
>CABQAA010000077.1 GCA_902461995.1 uncultured Oscillospiraceae bacterium
CCTACGGCGCAGTCTCCCGATACGGCCTGATCGCCTATGCTTCGAGTTTCGATGTCATCGGTCCCCTGACCGTGACGGCAGCGGACGCCGCCCTGGTATTCGACGCCATCGCCGTTCCGGACGACCGGGACGCCACCTGCACCGGAGGGCGGGGATCGTCCGCCGCGGCCTCTCTCGGTCAAGAGGATCTCCGGGGGCGGCGGATCGGGGTCCTCACCGCCTGCCTGGACGGCCTCCAGCCGGAGGTGGAACGGGCGCTGGAGCAAGCGGCCGCTGTCTTCCGCGGCATGGGCGCCGAAACCGTGGAGCTGCCGCTTCCTGAACTCAGCTCCGCCCTGTCGGCCTATTATATTCTAGCGAGTGCCGAAGCCTCCTCCAATCTCGCGCGGTACGACGGCATCCGCTACGGACACGCCGCGGGCGGCGATATCCGCCGCGCCCGCAGCGAGGGCTTCGGCCGGGAGGTGCGGCGGCGCATCCTGCTGGGCACCTATGTGCTCAGCACCGGGTACGCCGAGGCATATTACAAGCGGGCGAAGGCCCTGCAAAGCGCCCTCGTCCGCCGTTTCGATGCGCTTTTTTCCTCCTGCGATCTGCTGCTCACCCCCACCACCGCCACCACCGCCTATCCCTGCGGAGCCGCCATGAGTCCGGTGGCCGTCTACCGGACGGATCTCTGCACGGCGCCCGTCAATCTGGCCGGGCTGCCCGCCTTGTCCGTCCCCTGCGGTTTTGACAGCCGGGGACTGCCCATCGGCATGCAGCTGATCGGCCCGGCCTATTCGGAGGCGCGGCTGCTCAGCGCCGCCCATCGGTTCGAGCAGGAAACGGACGGTGCCTTCCTGTGCGCCCGAGCGATGCGAGAGGTGACGTTATGACCACGCCCTATGAATTGGTCGGAGGACTCGAAACCCATGTTGAGCTTTCCACCAAATCCAAGCTTTTCTGCGGCTGCTCTGCGGCGTTTGGCGGTGAGCCCAACACCCATTGCTGCCCGGTCTGCCTCGGGCTGCCGGGGGCCCTCCCCCGTCTGAACCGGGAGGCCGTGCGTCTGGCGGCTCTGGCAGGGCTGGCGCTGAACGGCCGCATCCGTCCGGTTTCGTATATGGACCGGAAGGCCTACACCTACCCCGATCTTCCGAAAGGGTATCAGATCACCCAATTCGACCGCCCGTTCTGCGAGGGCGGGCATCTCTCCCTCTCGAACGGGCGGGTGATCCGGATCGTCCGCATCCACATTGAGGAGGACGCGGGCAAGCTTCTTCACCGGCAGGGGAAGACCCTGGTGGACTACAACCGGGCCGGTGTACCGCTCATCGAGATCGTCACCGAACCGGATTTCCGAAGTGCCGCCGAGATGCGGGAGTATCTGGAATCGATCCGGCTGCTGATGCGGCACATCGGGGTTTCAGACGGCAACATGCAGGAGGGATCCCTGCGCTGCGACGTTAACCTGTCGGTCCGTCCGGCAGGAACGTCCGCTCTCGGCACCCGGACCGAAATCAAAAATCTGAACTCCTTTTCCTTCCTCGAAAAAGCCGTGACCTTTGAATACGAGCGGCAGGCGGCCCAGCTCGCCTGCGGCGGCGAGGTCGAGCAGGAAACCCGCCGCTTTGACGAGAAAACCGGCTCAACCGTGCGGATGCGGGGCAAGGAGGACGCAGACGATTACCGGTATTTCCGGGAGCCGGATCTCACGGCCATCCGCCTGACCGCCGACGAAATCGACGGGCTGCGCGCCTCCCTTCCCGAGCTGCCGGCTGCCCGTTTTGCCCGGTATACCGGGGTGTACGGCCTGTCCGAAACCGACGCCCGTCTTATCCTGCAGCACCGCCCCGTGGCCGATCTCTTCGATGAAGCGTCGGAAGGTGTTCGGCCGGCCACGGTGGCCCGCCTCATCCTCGGTGGATTGTTCCGCCGACTCGACACCGACGCCGCAAGAGAACAGGAACCCCTGCCGGTTGCGGCCGCTGCCCTGCGGGAACTCGCTGCGCTCTCCGACAGCGGCCGCCTGCGGAGCGGCCAGGTGAAGGCCCTGCTCGAGCGGATGCTGGATACCGGCCGCGCCCCTACCGAGCTGCTGGCCGAGCTGGACACGCATGGGGTGGACGATGAGCGTCTCTTCGCCCTCTGCCGTGCGGCCCTGTCCGCGCACCCCGAAGCGGTCCGGGACATTCAAAACGGCAAGGACAAGGCGCTGAAATCCCTGATCGGCTGCGTCATGCGGGAAACGAAGGGCGGAGCCGATCCCCTGCGGGCGGAAGCGCTGCTGCGGGAAATGCTGCCGCGATAAGCGACGGCGGCTCATCGATAAACGGGTGTTCGAAACCAAGGACGAAGGAGGGATATGGTTATGAACTTATCCAAATCCATCGACTTTCTGCCGGAAAACGGCGGCGACGTGATCCAGTAGCGCCTGCACACCGAAATCCTGAAGGACGTAACTCCCGCGCAGGCGGAAACCCTGCTGGAAAAGGTGATGCAGACGCCGTACTTCAAGCTGGTGGAAGGATACGCCAAGCCAAACGGCTATATCGGCATCGGCATGCATTCCTGGGACAAATTCCAGGAAATCCGGCTGCAGGACGGGGAGGCGGCGCGGCTTTTATCCAACTACGCCATCCCGAGGGAGCATCCGCTCGTCCGCCGTTTCGTCATGGCCATGCGGGACGAGGCAATCCTAAAAGAGGAATTCTCCTATTATCATCCGGAAACCGTGCGGTTTGAAAACCGCTTCCTCGGCCTATCGAACGGCGGGGGGCTGATGGTGCTCGTATACACCTGTCAGGCGCTGCTGGGCTACGGAGACGATCCGGAAGTCGTCCCCTTTGCGGATATCTCCTATAAGGCCTTCGAAAGCCTGCTGGATATCCAGTCCCTGGACGACACCACCCAATTCAAGCCGCATCTGAAAAAAGCGTACAACTACCCCTACATCGAAGAAAACGCCTATTTCCCCTGCCAGTATCATCTGGAAACGCTGGCCCATACCACGTCCTGGCGAAGCCCCGAGAAAACCGCCCGGCTGGTCCGGGCGATTCGGCACCACGATTCGATCATAAAAGAGGACAACCAGCTGCAGGTCAAGATCAAAAAACACTATTACGGGCCTCTCTGTGCGTATTGCCGGCCGTTTAAAGCGTTTGACACCACCAGAACCGACATTGCCCTGCGCAAAACGATCACGCATCTCGCCATGGTCGGCGGCCGCGACATCGACGTGGTCAGGCGGTCGGCCGAAGCGGTGGAGGAGGCCCTGCAGACGGACGGGATTCTGCGGGTGACGTTTGCATCCCCCTATAAAAAAGCCTACTTCAAACGGAACATGGAATTCCCCGGGCCATACAGTGAAATTTCACTCGAGTCCCATCATAAAACGGACCGCGCAATTTGGTGCGAGCTGACCTTCTGGGCGGTTCAGCTGCTGAGCCTTCTGGACGGGACCGTGTGACAGAAGACCCGCCGAAACAAAACGGCCGCTTGCAGGCCGCCAATAGGATAAAAACACCGCCGCAAATCCTTCGATTCGCGGCGGTGTCTCAGTTCTGGCTTCCGTTATGGACGCAGTTGTCGATGGCTGCGACTAGCGCGCAGAAAAAGGCGGGATCGCCGCCTCCGGGGTCCAGATGCAGGTGATAGGTGTCGCCCCAGGAGAGGATCGCCTTTTCAACGGTGGCCATCGCCACTCCGTTGCAGAGGACCTGGAAATCCCAGCCGAAGACGCTGCCTTCGATCTCAAAATGCCCGTATCCGCTTTCGACGGCGAGGCTGTGGCCGAACAGAGTGAAATTTTTCCGGACCGAGGCCACGGCCAACCCGCCCTTATAAACCGTATAACGGGGCATAAAATGGAACACTTCCTGTTCCACATAGTACAGTTCCTGCCCGTTCCGGTCGTACAGATGCAATTTCGCGCCGAAGGTGAAGACCTCGCCTTCCACCCGGTACACCGGCACCTCCCGGTCATCCGTGATATCGTATTTGTCTCCCCAGGATAACACCCGCTGACGAATGTAGAGATCCATTTCCTTCCTCCCTTATCCGAAAATCTGCCGCAGAACGGCCCGGACCTGCGCCTGCGCATCGTCGAGCGGATCTCCGGCATCCGCGTTCACCGCATGGACCGCTCCAGCGAGCTTCGTGTTCAGAACCGTGAGGTGGGGCGCCAGCTGCTGTTCGATCAACCGTCCGCCCTCGTCGGACGGACTTCCCGAAACCGTCAGCAGCAAGCCCGGTTTGGGTTTCCCGATTGGCGGACGGATGCCCAGAATAAACCGCGCCGACCAATACCGCTGGAGCCGGTCGAGCACCGCCTTCATGGGCGCGGGAAAGGAGCGGTGATACACCGGTGTCGCAAAAATCAGCAGATCGGCCTCCTCCAGCTCTGTGTAAAAACCGTCAAGATCCCGTTTGGAGCAGCCCTCCCGCCGCTTGCAGTAACCGCAGTCGTCGCAGGGAACCGACATGTTTTTAAAACAGTTCCACACCATCGTATGCGTCCCCACGGGCAGAGATGCCAGAACCGTCTCGGTCAGCCGCGCCGTCGGGCCATGCGGGTGGGGGGAACCGAAGATCACCAGGACACGTTCAGGGGAGCAGGGTGCGTTCTTCGCAGTATCGGCAGACAACCAGATCACCCACCTTCTCAAATAACGGGGGCAAATAGGATTCTTGATGGGTGACGCAGTGCGGATTCCCACAGCGGACATCCTGTCTGGCGGGGACCGGATCGAGTCGTTTCTGTTCGCCCTCCAGCATCTTGGCGATCAGCGCCATTCGCGCATAGAGACCATACTCGGTCTGCTCGAAATATTTGGCCCGCGGATCGTCGTCCACCTCAACGGTGATCTCATCCACCCGCGGCAGCGGATGCAGGACAATCAGGTCCTTTTTCGCCCGTTTCATCTTCGCGCCGTCAAGCACATAGACGCCCTTTTGGCGCTCGTATTCTTCCGCCGACGTGAAGCGTTCCCGCTGGATGCGGGTCATGTACAGCACGTCGAGCAGCGGCATTGCGTCGGCCAGGTTGTCCATTTCCGTATAGGTGCAGCCCGCCGCTGCCAGAAAATCCTTGATGTAAGGCGGGATGCCCAGATCGGGTGTGGAGATGAGCACGAAGGAGTTGCCTGGAAAGGCCGCCATCGCCCGGATAAGGGAATGGACCGTCCGGCCGTTTTTGAGATCGCCGCACAGCCCGATGCACAGATGGTCAAACCGTCCTTTTTCCTGGCGGAGGGTTACCATATCGGTGAGCGTCTGGGTGGGATGCAGATGTCCCCCGTCTCCCGCATTGATGACGGGTACGCGGGAATACAGCGAGGCCGCCAGGGCCGCACCCGCGACCGGATGCCGCATGGCGATGATGTCCGCATAGCCGCTGACCACCCGAACGGTGTCTTTTAAGGACTCTCCTTTGGAGACCGACGAGTTTGCGGGATTGTCGAACCCGATGATGCGCCCCCCCAGCCGCAGCATGGCAGTCTGAAAGGACATTTGGGTGCGGGTGGAGGGCTCATAAAATAGCGTGGCCAGGATTTTGCCCCGGCACACGCCATAATAATCGTCCAGATGAGACCCGATATCGCAGGCAAGGCGGGTGATGTCCTCCCATTCCTGCACGGATAAATCGGTGATGTCGATGAGATGGCGTGACGGCATGGTCGATCCTCTCCTTCCGGTTGCGGCCAGTTCGCAGATCGGATATAGTGTACCACGATTCGACCCTTTCCGCAACCGGAAACCGTGGAAAATCCCCTTGCTTTTTATCGGCGTATAGTGTATACTGTCTTTGCTTTTCACACACGCCGGTGTGATGGAATTGGCAGACGTAGTGGACTCAAAATCCACCGGTGGCGACACCGTGCCGGTTCGAGTCCGGCCACCGGCACCATAATAGATAAACCTGTTTCAAAGATAAAAAGAAGCAGGTTTATTTATTTTTGCGTTAAAAGTGAGGATTTTCAGAGAAAAATCCAATACTGATCGAGAAGTTTACGAAACAGGTCGCTGCTCAAACATGAAAGTTTTTATGTTTGAGATAGCGGCTTTTTATTTGCTTCATTATATAACTTGAAAATAATAATGTTTGAAAGGAGAAAAATCTTATGATTATTCCGTATGGATACTACAAAGACAAAAACGGTAAAATTCGAATCGAAGAAAAGCAAGCTGAAACAGTACGCAAAATCTATAACCTGTATCTTGAGGGTTTCAGCCTAAATAGAATCGCAGGACAACTTGCTGCGGAAGGAATACCTTCTCCATCCGGAAAAGACAGATGGACAGTTCAGGCAATAGACAACCTGATTTCTAATGAAAAATATATTTATATGGTCACTCCGGGACTCTATGTGAAAGCACAGCTTGAAAAACAAAAGCGGACGAATAAATCTGCTGACGATAAACGAAAGACCGTTCGGTACAACTCCAATGATGTATTGAGCGGTCTTTTAGTTTGCGGAGAATGCGGCAAGAATTACAGGCGCATTACTCGTAAGGATGGAAAAATCGCTTGGCGATGCGCCGACAGAGTAGAAAACGGAAAACAAGCGGTATGCCAAAACAATCATTCTGTTTTGGAGTGTGACATAAAGCGTATAATTTGTGATTACTTTGAAACAGAACAATTCGATGCGAGTACAGTAAAGGAAACCTTTGACCGTATCGAAATCAGTGCTAATGAAATTGTTATCATCCCAAAACCTGAACAATGTTTCGATATTGTTTTATAACATCTATCAATTTTCATAAAATGATGTTATAATTATAAAAAATAACTATGTGGATGGATGTGATATGGACGAGAAAAAAAAGAGCCGAAGCGTTATGGGCATATTCTATTACACATGAAAGAATTATGGAGCGTTTGGTACGAAAGGGCGCTTTTACACAAGAACGAGCGGATGAAATATTGGATATGCTCACCGATGAATTATGCGATCAGTCCATTGAAGATTACAGTAAATCGGCCGGCTTTCAGAATGTTATCGAATCTTTGCTTCGTCCACAGCTTTCACCAAAGAACTTCATTTCGTTAACGGAACTGGCCAGAGAAGAAAACAGAGATAATCCAAGTTATGTTATTCAAAGCTGGCTGCGTAGTCGGAATACGATAGAGTTTTTGAGGCTCTGGGAAAAGGAAAACAATCCTGATTTCAATGAAACCGGGTATAACCAACTGATCGAACAAATAAATCTTTCCTCTTTTACTTTAACAGCAAAGAAATGGATTGAACAAAATGTAGACGAAGTGTATGTAACTCTGTTTGAGGATCGCCCAGAACTTGAGACACTTGTAACGCTGCTTTCACGCTGGGGATTCGAAGATTACGGTACGAAAACAAGTACGGGTGAAAAGGTTTTGACTAAACAAATGCAGCAGTACCTCCCAGAGTTATCCCCTCGGAAAAATTTCCCCAACTTAAAGTATGAGGTACAGAAGTTTATATTGCCAATTCTCCCGAAATATCATACTTCTTTACTGCCAGATTCGATTTTACGGAATGAGAACGAAAATGATTTTGTAGCAAAGACTCCTTATCGTTATGCATTGCAAAAGGTGTATATATCATTTGCGCCTGAAAGGAATATCCACCCCGGGGACATCGTCATATTTTATCGAAACGGAGTGCCAGGGAACGCTGGACATACTGCAGTATTGACCTCAGTAGCTATCGTTGAAGAAGCTATGAGTGATTTCATGTCAAAAGAAGAATATATGCGCCATGTTCAAAATCGGAGCGTGTTTACAACTGATGAATTAGAACAGTTTTGGCAGAAATATCATGGTAACCAAGTAGTGTTGAAATTTATTTTCGTTAAAAGTCTTACCAAACATCCCATATTAAAATTTTTATGGGATACTGATATAGTTGCATCCCCAGGTGGCCCAAGGCCGTTTACACGAATATCAGATGAACAGTTTAACATGATACTAAGAGAGTCTCAAACGGATTTGAGTCGATATTGGAGGTAGATCCTTGGCATCAATATTATTATCAATAAAGCCAGAGTATGTAGAAAGAATCTTTGCTGGTTCCAAAAAATACGAGTTTCGAAAACGGTTAGCCAACAGAGCAGTCGATAAAATTCTGATATACTCGACGGCACCAATAATGAAAGTTGTCGGAGAGGTTCAGGTGATAAAAACAATATCATCATCACCTACCGCATTGTGGGAATGTACTAAAAAATTTGCAGGTATATCCCGTAATAAGTATCGGAAGTATTTCAAGGGTTGTAAAGTCGCTTATGCCTACCAATTAGGAAAAGTTATACAGTATGATCCGCCGAAAGATTTGAGCGAAATCGGTATTAGCTTGCCCCCGCAATCTTTTATATATCTATCTGGACGCGAAAATCAAAAAAGTTGAAAATGGGTGACGAAAATAAAAAAACTTTGCAATCTGAACCCTGCAGTCTAATTAAAGAATAAGCAGAAACCGTCTGGCTATCGACATATACTTTTTTATTTATTTAGATGTCTTGTCCATTATGTAAG
>CABQAA010000078.1 GCA_902461995.1 uncultured Oscillospiraceae bacterium
CGTTTGTTCGGTGTGCTGCTTCTATATATTGGCGTTAAAGAACTGTTCTGCAAGTCTCCCAAAAAAGAGGAGAAACCCCTGGAAAATCCGGCAAAGGAATAGCAAAAGGGCACGGGAATATTCCCGTGCCCTTTTTATGGCAACCGTTTATTTGCTGCGAGCCTTTTTCTTGGAAATCATCATGGCGCCAAAAGCCACCGCCGTGGCACAAACCGCGAGAACGGGCAGCGCAGCCGCGCCTGTCGTCGGATTCGCTTCCTTGGAGAGAATCACGAAGGGGGAGAAGGAATCGGCCAGGAACACCACTTTGCCATCCTTGAAGGTGGCGTCCACTTTTTCATACGTGCCGTCATCCTTGACGTGGTACAGCGCGTATTCGCGGCCGGTTTCGGTCTTGAAAGCAATGGTAACCCGGACATGACCGTCTTCGAGTTTAACCACTTCGTCGCCCTTCATAAGCGAGATGTCAAACGCCGCATCGGCCTGATCGTAAGGCGCTTTTTCCACCAGATCCGCCACCGTCTCGTCCTCATCGGGGTCGAGGGGAAGCACCACCAGCGTAACGTCTTCAGGCAGGGTCACTCCGGTTTCGGCCTCCACGGTGATGCCGTTTTCCTTGTCTTCGGCCTTGCCGTCTTCAATCGGCGTGACCGTGGGGGTTTCGCCGGGGACCTCCGTCTTGACGGCAGCCACGGCGGGAGCGTCCTTCACCAGCACGCCGGCGGTGGGATAGCACATAAAGAGCCAGCCGTACCGCGGGCCTTTCACCGCACTGTAGTCATGCGACGTGGCCCAGCTGCCGATTTCGGTACCGTTCGCGAGGAAGGTGATGACGAGCTTGCCCGCCTCATTCGGGGTGAATTTCGCGCTGAGGGCGAAGACGTTGTCCGTGGCGGTCACGGGGGTTTCGAGAGTCAAGGCGTTGTTTTCCGCTTTGCCCGAGACATTGCTCTCGATCATCGAAAGTTTGGCCTTGCCATCTTCGGTGCAGGAGAAATGGAAGGCCGCCTCGTCGAGATAGTCGGAACCGTTTTTGGTTTCCTTACCCGTCACGCCGAAGGACCAGGCAACCGCGTCACCGGCCTTCATGCTGCCAAGATCCAATTTAGCCGTGGAGGTGAAGCCCTCGGTGATGGCGGTGTCCCCAAGGGAGAGTCTCCAGAAGGGGCCGGTTTTCATATTGGCCGGGATGCTGCTGCCGAACAGCTTATAGCTGCCGTCAGCCTGTTTGACGGCGGCACCGTAACCGTCCTCCGTCACCCAGGAGCCTTTGTCGAGGGTGGAGAACTGCGGGACCGTGGCCAGGACGCCGGCGGTGGGATAGCAGGCAAACATCCAGCCGTAGCGCGGACCTTTGACCTTGCTGTAGTCATGGGAAGTGTCCCAGCCACCGATCTTCGTACCGTTCGCATAGAAGGTGATGACGAGCTTGCCCGCCTCATTCGGCGCGAAGGTCGCCTTAAGCGCGAAGACGTTGTTGGTGGCGACCACGGGGGTTTCGAGAACCAGGGCGTTGTTCTCCGGCTTGCCCGAGACGTTGCTCTCGATCATCGAAAGCTTGGCTTTGCCGTCTTCGGTGCAGGAGAAATGGAAAGCCGCTTCGTCCAGGTAATCGGACCCGGCGTTGGTCTCGGTTCCGGTGACGCCGAAAGACCAGGCAACGAGATCCCCAGCCTTGATATTGCTGAGGTCGAGTTCCACATAGGACTCAAAGCCCTTGCTGAAATCGCCGCCCGCGATCAGATCGCGGAACGTCACATACGGGCCCGGCTTCATGTTGGAGGGTTCCGCTGCACCCTTCAAGAGCCAGCGTCCGTCCTGCTGCAGGGTGGCGGTGCCGTCTCCGCCCCAGGGGCCTGTCGAGTCCCCGGCAGCAAAGGCCGGAACAGCCAGGCCGACGGACAAACAGAGGCAAAGGCAGACAGAAACCGCCGCCGACACGATTTTTTTCTTCATACAACATCCTCCTTTTAACAACTGCTTTTCCCTGACAACCCATATGGCAGCCACATACATAAAAATATGGATTGCATTACTAGTATAGTCACAACTTTACAAACTGTCAACAGAAGTCGACAGAATTTTTCAATCTTGAGACCAACACCGGTAAATTTTCCATAAATACCCAGACTTTGAGGGCTGCCGCTTTTTTATGCAGGAGGGTGTCGGGACAGCGAAGACGTTCCCTGATCCGTTCGTTCTTCTGCCCTATGAAAGGCGGCTTTTTCCGCCATTTTAGCCAGTTTCACCATGGCGGTTAATGTTTTTCGGTTTTGAGGAGATAACTTACGGATAACATCCGTCCACTCGTCTTTCAACGACCCCTGCATAACCCTTCCTCCTTTCTATAAAATTATTAATTATAAAATATCATATATTTAATATTTTGTCAAATCCTGGAACTCTGTTTTTACAATATAAACAGGGAAGGTTCTTGCAAGTTTTTTAATTTTTTGATATTCTAATATCAAATATCGGAAGGAAGGGCATACCTTGCGTAGCCGGATTAAAACACTTCGAAAAGCTCTCGGATTAAATCAAACGGATTTTGCCAAGCAGCTTGGATTAACACAAACGTCGCTGTCCATGAAGGAGAGCGGCCGAAGTGTGCTGACCGAAAAAAACGTCAAGCTGATTTGTTCCACATTTCATGTCAATGAGGAATGGCTTCGCCGCGGGCAGGGCGACATGTTTGCCGCGTCGCCTTACGAAAAGGAACTCACAGATATTTTTGAGACCCTGACAGTCGAAACGCAGCAATGTTTGCTGCAGATGGCTAAAGAATTGCTTCGTGTGCAGCAACGACTGCTGGACAAAACGGCGAAAATCCAGGAATCGGACCCTATGTAATCCAATCCCCCCTGCATCATGCAGGGGGGATTATTATAAGGCTTCTTCTTTAAATTTTCAGAAAACCTTAAGAGTATTGCTTCTGAAATTATCGGAAAAGGATGGTATGCTAACGAACGGACAACACATGGAGGGGGATTTGGATTGGAAGAAAAGAAAAAGCTGGAGTTCTATGGCGGTGCCTGGATGTCGTTCCTGCCCTTTGTGCTTTTTCTCGTATTTATTGTACTCACGACCTTTCATTTCGGCTCGATATCGGACGGCGCCCTGTGGCTGCCGGCCTTTCTCGCACTGATCATCGCCTTTTTCTTTGCCAAAGACAAAAAAGAATACGCGGAAACCATGATCAGCGGGATGGCGAGCAAAGAAGCCATCATTCCGGTGGTTTGCTGGCTGTTTGCGGGAGTTTTCTCCCGAATTTTAAGAGAATCGGGACTGGCCGCCGGCGTTGCGGGCATCGCGGCGGGCATCGGCGTTGGCGGTACCCTGTTCACCATCATCACCTTTATCGCCTCTGCGCTGTTTGCCACGGCTTCGGGGACCGGATTCGGCACTATCGCGGCGGGCATGGGGGTTTTGTATCCGGCCGGGCTGGCCCTCGGCGGCCATCCGGGGCTGCTCGCGGGCGCGATCATCTCGGGTGCCGCGTTCGGGGATAATCTGGCTCCGGTCTCCGACACCACCATCTGTTCGGCCACATCTCAAGGCGTGGATGTGCCGGGTGTGGTCCGGTCACGGCTCAAATATGCGGTCGCGGCCGGAGTCCTGACCATCGCAGGGCTCGGCATTGCGGGGATGTTTCTCTCCGGCAGTGCGGCGGGAAGCGGGACTTATTCCTATAATCCCTGGACCCTGCTGATGTTTCTGCCGGTGGCGCTGACCATTTTTGTGGCGGTGAAATCGGGCGACATCATCATTGCCGCGACCATCGGCATCGTGTCGGGGGCTGTTGTAGCCGTGGCGGCCGGGCTGATGGATTTCGTACAGATCGACGTGGCGGACGCCGTGAAACCCGCGCTGTTCACAGTGTCGGGCGAGGGTCTCGACCGCACCGTCGGAGGGGTTCTGTATACCGGCTTGTCCAGCATGATCCAGGTGATCATCCTCGCGCTGCTGCTGTTCGGCTGCACGGCCATCATGCGGGCGGGAGGCGGCGACGAAAAGCTGCTCGGGGTCCTCGGCCGGGTGGTGAAGGGCGCACGCGGCGCTGAAGTGGTTATTTCGGTCATGGTGATCGTCCTGTCTGCCCTGATGGGCTTGAATGCTCCGGCGATCCTCGCCATCGGCGCTTCCTTTGCAGCTCCGCTGGCCAAACGGTACGGGATCAGCCCCTACCGGACCGCCAACCTGCTCGACGCTCAGTCGAACACCCTGTGTTACTGCCTGCCCTGGACGCCCGCCGTCGTGTACACGCTGGGATTTGCGGCCGACAGCGCGAATCCCCTGACCGCGCTGCAGGTGACCCCCTTTGTCTTTTATTCGTTTGCCATGATGGTGGTGATGGCAATCACCATCGTGTTTGGAATCGGCCGGAGGGACGGATTGGATAAAGCCAACGCCGGCCCTGCCCGGCAAACGGAAAAGGTGGAATCATAGCATGCTCCGACAAGTCAAAACCAAACTCAAGACCTGGTTTCCCTGGCTGTCCGCCCTGCGCCGCCTGCTGCAGGAGGCGTGGTTTTATCTGAAGATGCGCCTGGACGGCAACCGATACGCGCGGGAACGGGATGAGCCGCTGCCTGTCAAGGTGTTTACGGCAGGGACCGTACTGCTCAATGAAAACAGCGGCCACGACATGGTGTACCAGCGCAACAAGGTGGAGAATCTGAAGCTTGCAGCCGCGACGGTGGACCGTATTGTGATCCGACCGGGGGAAACCTTCTCCTTCTGGCAGCTCGTTCGCCACGCGGACGACAAAGAGCCGTATAAAGAGGGCCTCTGTCTTGTGAACGGCCAAATCGTCGCGGTGAAAGGCGGGGGGTTGTGCCAGCTGAGCAATCTGCTGTTCTGGCTGTTCCTCCACACGCCGCTGACCATCGTCGAACGCCATCCCCACGCAGTGGAATCCTTTCCCCTGCCTCCCAGCGACATTCCGGACGGAACCGACGCGACGGTCAACGAGGGATGGCTGGACCTCAAGCTGCGCAACGACACGCCGACCACCTATCAAGTCGTGCTCTGGTTCGATGAGGAATGTCTGCAGGGCGCGGTCCGGGCCGACCGGGCGGACGACACCCGGTATGAAATCGCGGGGCGGAACCTCGTCTATATTCGGGAAGGCGGCAAGCTGTATCAGGAGACCGATATCTGCCGGCTGGGGTTTGACCGGAAAACAGGGGAACCGACCTCCGATGTGCGGCTTTACCACAACCGCTGCCGCATCGGATACGACTTGCCCCCCGACACCCCGATAGAGGACCGGGACCAGACCCCGCAGGCCGCCCTCTGAAAGCCCCGGCACTTTGCCGTGCGCCCCGCGGAATGCGGAGCGCGGCGCGGCGAAGGATTCAGGCAAAAGCGAAAGGATGAGTCACCACTATGTCAACCGAATTTTCCGCCCCCGATCACAAGAAAACGATTGTCCTCCTTTTTGGAGGCTGTTCGCCCGAATACGAAGTGTCCCTCTGTTCGGCCGCGGCCGTGCTGCGTGGCCTCAATCCTGCCCGCTACGATGTGATCCCGGTCGGCATCACCCGAAAAGGGGAATGGTACCGGTGCACCTGCGATGCCGACACCATCGAAGCCGGAGGGTGGCTGGACACCCCCCTGACCCGCGCGGCGCTGTCGCCCGACCGGGCGGTGCACGGTCTGATCGAATGGGATGAGAACGGCGTGCGCATGACCCGGGTGGATGTGGTATTTCCCATGCTCCACGGCGCGAACGGCGAGGACGGCACCGTTCAGGGCCTGTGCGAGCTGGCCGGCATCCCCTATGTCGGCTGCGGCGTGCTCGGTTCGGCGGCCTGTATGGACAAAGAGGTCGCCCACACTCTGGCGGAAGCGGCGGGGATCCGGGTACCCCGGTCGGCCATTCTGTATAAAGAAGACGCGGCGCTGCCCTTTGAACGGACGGCCGGGCTGACGTTTCCGCTGTTTGTCAAACCGGCGAATGCCGGATCCTCTTACGGCATCACCCGGGTGGAAAAAACCGAGGAGCTGCCCGCAGCGGTGGAGCTGGCGTTCGCGTTCGATCGAAAAGTGGTCGTGGAGGAGGAAATCCCCGGCTTTGAGGTGGGCTGCGCGGTGCTCGGGAACGGGGAACTGCTCATCGGCGAGGTGGACGAGATCGAACTGAAACAGCGGTGGCTGGATTACGAGGAAAAATACGGGAACCGCACCGCCGAAATCCATCTGCCGGCGCGGATTTCCCAGGAAAGCCGGGAGAAAATCCGGGAAACGGCGGGCGTTCTCTACCGTGCGCTGTGTTGTCGCGGCTTCGCCCGGGTGGATATGTTCCTGACCCCGGCGGGAGACGTGGTGTTCAACGAAATCAACACCATCCCTGGCTTTACGTCCCACAGTCGGTATCCGAAGATGCTTCTCTCGGCGGGATTGTCGTTCGAAGAAATCGTCGAGCGGCTGATCGCGCTGGCGGAGGAACCGACATGAGCGCCGCCCGGACCTTGCGGCTGCAGGAACAGGCGGTGTTTGACGGCCCGCTGATTCTCGTCAACCGTACCCATCCGCTCCGCTTGCAGGAAGAAACGCTGCAGGGACGGCTGTGTGGGGCGCGGTTAGGATTTCCGGACATCCGGCTGGCCCGGATGGCGGCGGATGCCCTGGGCGCGCTTCTCGACGCGTGCGGGGCAGGGGAGGACATCGTCCCGGTCAGCGGATACCGCAGCGGCGGGGAACAGACGGACCTCTATTTTACCTCCCTGCGGGAGAACGGCGAGGAGTTTACCAAACAATACATCGCCTATCCCGGCACCAGCGAGCATCAGACCGGTCTGGCTATCGATGTAGGCGAGGCGGCGGACGAAATCGATTATATCCGGCCCGCCTTTCCCTATGAGGGAATCTGCCAGCGGTTCCGGGAACTGGCCCCTGCCTATGGGTTCATCGAACGGTATCAGGCCGGTAAAGAACCGATTACGGGCGTGGCGCAGGAGCCCTGGCATTTCCGCTTTGTGGGGGTCCCTCATGCGGCGCTGATTGCCGAAGCGGGCTGTACGCTGGAGGAATACACCCGGCTCTGTCATTCTTTTACATTTGACAAGCCCCGCCGGCTGCCCGACGGCACCCGGATCTATACCGTCCCTGCGGCGGGAGGCTGGACCGACGTTTCTCTGCCGGAACGGGGTACGGCAGAGGTGTCGGGAAACAATGAGGACGCCTTTGTCGTAACCGTGCGACCCTCATGAGGGCTCTTCTGTCGAAGATTTGACAAAATCGGGCGAATCGTGTATACTGACCCTATTCGCAAACCTCACAACTCAAACAAGGGGTGCTGGCGCAAGGCCGGCTGAGAGGAAGCCCGCGGCTTCAAACCCTGAAACCTGATCCGGATAATACCGGCGGAGGGATGTTTTCATAGACCCGGCTGCTGCGCGTCTGGCGCGGTGGACGGCGTTTGCCGACGAAGGCCCCTCCCCTGTGGGAGGAGCCTTTTTTACATTCCGTTTGCGGAGTGAGCGCGAAAATTTGCAGGAAAAGAGAGAGAACCCGTGGAAAAATCCATCCGCAACACCCGATGGGGGATCCATTCCCCCGCCCTCAAGCTGACGGAAAGCGCCGTCATGCTTGCCTTTGCTTTCGTACTCTGCCTGTTTCCCTTGGCCAGCCTGCCTTACGGCGGCACCATCACCGCGTGCAGCATGCTGCCGGTCATCATCATCGCTTACCGCTACGGCTGGAAATGGGGGCTGCTCACCGGTTTCGTGTTCAGCCTGCTCCAGATCGTGGAGGGAGGGATCGGCACCCTGAGCGCCTTCACTAAAACGCCGGGATCTTTCCTGCTGGTCTTTTTCCTCGATTATGTCATCGCCTTTACGGTTCTGGGTCTGGCGGGCCTGTTCCGCGGCCGGATCAAAAATCAGCGGGCGGAGCTGGTCGCGGGAGCTATTCTCGTGTGCGTGCTGCGCTATGCCTGCCATTTTCTCTCCGGCATCACCGTCTGGAGGGATATTTCCATCCCCATGGCCGGAGCAGTGCCTTTCTCCCTGATCTATAATGCGACCTACATGCTGCCCGAGACCATCATTACCGTCCTTGGGGCCTTCATGATCGGCGGGGTGCTGGATTTCCGTCGGGAGATGGTGGGGCGTGCGCCTAAACAGGAGAAACAGCCCTTCGCTGCTGTGGGGATGTCGGTAACGGCTGCCATTCTGCTGCTGGCGGGACTGGTATTCGATACCGCACACATTTTCGCGCATCTGCAGAATCCGGATACCGGCGTGTTCGACATCACCTGCATCACCGGCTGCAACTGGCCGCTGGTGATCGGCGTGACGGCCGGTGCCCTCCTCCTGTCCGGTGCCGCTCTGGCGGTGCGGAAAGTGCTGCTGAAGAAAGAGACGAAATCCGCCTGATTCCGCAGCCGTATATGAATGACTAACCATACAAAAAGGCCCGATGCCGAAG
>CABQAA010000079.1 GCA_902461995.1 uncultured Oscillospiraceae bacterium
TCAAACGAAAACAAAACTGACGCCACTGGAATTGCGGCGCCAGTTTGTTGCTTGAAAATTGCATATCCCTACTTTAGGGGGCTTTTTGTGCTGTTCGCACATTCTGGGCCGGTTCATTAGGAGAGGGGGTTTTAGAAAAAAGTGCCGTCCGGATTTAGCTTCTGTTCTTTTTTATCCGTCTGCGAAAGGAAAAGCAGCGTATAAAACCGTACAGGAGACCGGCCGCCACAATGGCGAGGGCGGTCAGGCACAGGATGATCAGCCGCCCAGACAGGGGAACTCCCGTCTGGGGCGCGTCCGGATCCGAAGGTTGGGCTTCATCGGGCCGGGAGGCCGCGCTCTCGGGAGAGACGGAGCCGTCTGAAATATCGCTCTCGTTTCCCTCCGTGCCGACAGTCATCTGAAACGGCATGACCGGAAAACCGTTCCCGCCGGCGAGATTGGCGATGAGCATGCCGTCCGCCCAAGCATAGGACAAGTCAAGAGATGCCGGAAGATTCGGAATGGATGACAGATCCAGCACAACGGTATCGTCTCCCATGATGCGGGCGTTTACGGGAGATCCGGAGATGGAAAATCCCGACAGTGTGTCGGTTTTCAGCAGGCGCAGCCCTGAGCCGGTCTGATCAAACGTGAGGGTCAGGCGGCGGCCCGCGGGATCAAACCGCGTCCCGGTCAGGATGGGGGGACCGTAGTCTTCGGTTAAGGCGTACCGGAGACCGAGCACGGCGGAGAAGACGCGGTTGGCCACAGGCTGTTTGTGGCGCGGATGAATGTCGGTCACGTCGACTTCCACATCATAGAGAGGAATCGCCAGCGTCGGCGAACCGCCTTCCCGCATCTCCGCCACCGCCTCGGCCATGGCGGCATTGGCGGCGGACAGACGGGCTAGATCGCCGTATGCGGCGAGTTGCATGGGCAGAAAAGCGGGGGCCGCGCCGTCCGGATTAAAGACCCGGCACCAGTCTTCGTACAGGATCGGCAGACCCTGCCGCAGCACGTCGGGACGGGTACAGTCCGCCTCCCCCTGATACCAAAGAATACCGGCGATCTGAAACCCGGAGAAGGGAGCGATGCGGGCGTTGTATCCGGTCGATATGAGCGGATAGCGGAAATCGCGGATCATCTTGTCATAGTCTGGGTGAGCCTGCAGGGTATTCTGACCGATCCATTCCGTTATGGAGGATCCACCTCTGGCTGTGTTGATGATGCCGACCGGCACATCCAGAGCCGCGGACAGACTCTCGGCGAAATAATAGGCGATGGCGGAACACAGCCGGACGTCCGCCCAATTTTCTCCCGTAGCCCAATAACCGTTCGGTTCCTCGAGCGGGGTGTCAATACCTTGGGTGGTCTGCAGGAACATGCGGATATGGGGATTGCGGGGCTTTCCTTCCCATTCTGCGCCTTCGGCGGATTGGGATACATTCCAGGCCATATTGGACTGCCCGCCGGCCACCCACAGTTCTCCAAACACCACGTTGGAAATTTGGCGGGTCATCTCGCCGCAAACGGCGGTTATGGTATAGGAATCGAACGATCCGGGCTGTCCGGGCAGGGTGACGGCCCATCGTCCGTCCGAACCGATGGAGGCGGTCTGCCGAATAAGAGGCTCTTTACCGTTTTGCCCCAGGGAGACGCTCACAGAGGCGCCGGACGGCCCATATCCCGTAACCCGGACAGGCTGGCCGCGCTGGAGAAGCATACCGTCTCCGAAGGAGGTGGAAAATCGGAAAGAGGGAGCCGCGCTGTCCGCCTGTCCGCCGATCCTCAATTCGCCGTCCGACAGGATCGTCTCGAGGTGCAGCGTCCACCCGCCGTCCGCGGATTCCGGCTGCAGGACACGGCCGTTCAACGTGATTTCGGACGGCTTTTGTGAAAGGGTCAGGACGATGGCGCCGCGGTACGGGGCCGTGAGCACCGCGTTGTTGGAGACGGTCGTCGTCCCGCTCGTCACGGTCACATTTTCCGTTATTTTCACGGTTATGGAAACGGAAGAAGGCGTCCTCCAAGCCTCTGCGCCGACGCTCTGTCCATTTTGATGGAGCGCGGCGTATCCCTCGCCGCTGCCGGAGCAGGAGAGGGCGGTGTCCCCGACGGGAAGATAGAGATAATACGCCTCGTCGTCCGGATGGGTTCCGGTCAGGCGGCAGGAGATACCGTTCGCCGTCAGGGTGGCCGGATCCGCAGCGGTCGGCAGAATAACCCGGACCGGGGAAACGGGGCGTGTGTCGGATGCGCTGAGGACCGGGGAAACCGGCGTGTTGCCGTCTTTCCCCTTTGTCACGGTTTTGACGGATCCCCCCGATACATATAACCGCAGGGGATGCAGGGCGGCATCCACACCGATGCCGTTGGCGATCCCGGCGAGGGCGGGCGTCCCGCTCAGAGCGGTCACCACGCCCCCTGTGATGGTGATGGCGTCCAGATAGCTTTCAAATCCCCCGCCGATCCCGGCGCTGTTTATCGCGGCAGAAGCGTCCGCGGTCACGTTTCCGCCGTGTATGGCGACGGACCCTCCTGCGCCGTTGCGTCCCGCGCCGATAGCCGCGCCGTTGCGCGCACTTACAGCCCGGACGGTGCCGCCGTTGATGACGACTTCGGCGGAGCTTTTTCGTGCGCCGCCGATAGCCGCGCCTTCGTTTCCGGTTTCAGCCGTTATTATACCGCTGTCAATCCGGATGCGCGCCGTGGACTGCGGGGCATCCACGACGGAGCCGATACCCGCGCCGTAGGCCCCGCCTTTGACCGTCAGCTTGTCCGTCCCGCTTTCCGCCGAAATGGCGAGGGAAGAGGTCGCGCCGACGGCGATCGCTGTTCCCACACGGGAGGAGTCGGGAAAGAGGACGCTGTTTTCCCCGCGAAGGATCAGCCGTACGTCGCTGCCCTCGTCGATCAGAATGCCGCTTTGCACCGTGGGCAGGGTGTTGCGGATATGGACGTTGTCGAGTATAACGGCGGCGTCGGCGCCATTTCGGAATACAAGGCGGTTGCTGCCGCCGCCGGTATACTGAATTTGGTACGAACCGGCAAATTCCTCGGTGCTGCCGCCCTGAGTGTATCCGGTTTTGGTGATGGTGATCTCACCATCCTTGAGGTCCAGCGACACGGAACGGTCCGCGGCAGGGAGGCCCTCGGCAGACGGCAGGGCTATCGCCGGGACAGCGCCGATGATGACGGAGAGAATGACTGCTAGGCTCAGGGTGCGACCATATCGCTTCATATGATTACTCCATCCTTTCTTGTACCGGAAAGAGCAGAAAACGTCTGTGGCCGCCGCTCCTCTTTCCCGTTTATATAAAGGATATCATACATAAACGGCGCGCCGGTACGCCGGTCTTGCGGAATCGTATACCGGCGTTGCTCTGGAGTATCAGCGGCGCGTGCGGCGGTAGTCTTTGGGGGTGCAGCCCTCCAGACGGCTGAACGCGCGGCTGAATGACGAGGGAGAGGCGTACCCGAGTTGGTCGGCAATCTCCGCAATGGACAGGGTGTTTTCGGCCAGCAGGGTTTTGGCTTTGGACAGCTTGCGCTGATCGATGTAATCCATGATCGTCAGACCGACCGCGTCCCGGAACCGGTGACAGGCGTAGAATTTGCTCACATGGAGTTGATCGCACATCGCACTGATGGAGAATTCAGCCAGGTCGGTCCGTCCGATAAAGTCCAGAATCTGATCGGTGATCCCGCCAAGGGAGAGAAGACTCAGGTTGCTGTCCATCCCATCGTAAATTTTCTCCAGAATCTGCAGGAGGTAGGCGGTTAAAAACGCATCCGAACACGCGTGCAAATGGCTGTATTCTTCGTGCATCCGGCGGCAGAGATCGTCGATCTGGTCGGGAATGCCGGAGGTCGGCCAGGATACGGGATCTCCTTCAAACAACCTTTTGGTGAAGGGGGTCAGCCCCAGCAGATCACAGCATTGCCGGAAAAACGGAGCGGAGATGACCAGTTTATTCCGCAAATAGAAGGCCGGATTCTCCGGATTCATAAAATGAGGTTCGATCGCGTTGATGAAATACACCGCCCCGGTTTTCATCGGATAGATTTTGCCGCTTTTCAGAGCGGTGCCGCTGCCGGACAGAATTTGGATGATCTCCACATCGTTGTGGGTGTGACGATTGCTGATCAGGCCGCCCGGCCCCCGCTGGCGGTATTTGATTTCCAGGTATTGCGTCGATCCCGTGTCCATACGCATCCCCTTTCTCTGCAGTGGATTCAGAGGGAATCCAATAGCCGCTGTTTGAGACTGTAGTGGTCGATGAGCAGCTGACGGCAGACGTCCGCGTCCTTGACGGCAAAAGCCTCGAGGATACGCCGATGCATGGCGGCAGTCTGATCGGGAGCGGGATCCCAATTGACCCCCGAGTGATTCTTCATTTTGAGAAATACCTTCCAGAAAACGGCGATCAACTGCCGCAGCAGCTCATTGTCGACATTGGCGTACAGTTCCACATGAAAGGCCATATCCTCGTCGATCATGGGATAACCGAGGGGGGCGACCGATTCCATGCGGGCGACGATGTCGCGCAGCCGCTGCAGCTGCGCATACGTGGAATGGTCGATGGCTGTCTCAAGAAATGACAATTCCAGCGCGATGCGCAGATCCATCAGTTCGATCAGCTTATGTTCATTCTGCAGCAGGCCGTATTCCAGGTTTTCGACGATGGGATCGAAGTTGAATTCCCGGACCACCATTCCCTCCTTTTGCTTGGAATCGAGTATGCCCAGCATTTGGAGGGATTTGAGCGCCTCCCGGACCGCGCTGCGCCCGACCCCCATAGAGGCCGAAAGCTCCGTCTCGGTGGGCAGTTTGTCGCCGGCGCGCATCCGGTTGTCCACAATGTACTGCTTGATGTTGGCAAACACCTCTTCGTACAAGGTGCCGGGCGCATCCTTATGGATTTTCGGCAGCGCAGAGGACCGCGTGTCATCGTTCATAGTCAAAGTCATCCTTTATATTTTCTGGCGGGGGAACTATGTCATCCTGCAGGGCGTCTGCCTATGTGCAGATGGATGAGAGGAATCTACGCGTATTGTAGCGCATTTTCCAAGAATTTGCAAGATATAATTCTTCTTTAACAAAATAAAGTAATACAATACAAAGATAAAAACCAATTAATTGTTGACAAATTAAATGTATTGTATTACAATAGCGACGAAATCACCAGAATGTTTAAGAGGAGGCGGAGAAATGAAGTACATAATGCTGGTTGACGTGGAAGGCGTCACCGGCGTGACGAATTATCAACAGGCCGAAACGTCGGAGTTCGGAATCCGCATGCTGATGAACGACATCAAAGCCGTGCTGGACGGCATCCTCAGCATTCCCGGCAACAGTGTGCTGATCTATGAGGAACATACCGACGGCTGCAACATCCGGCTGGAGGAGCTGCCGGCTGAGGTGAGTGTCGTACGGGGCAAACCCCTGGTGGAAGGCGCGTGGGCGGGCATCGACGCGAGTTTCGACGGCCTGATCATGGTCGGATTCCACGCGCGCGCCCAAGAGACCGGGGCTTTGCTCCCTCACTCGTATGTGAGATGGAACCGCAACATATCCGTCAACGGCAGAACGGTAGGGGAAATCGGGATGGAAGCGGCGCTGGCCGGTGAAAACGGGGTGCCGCTCGTCCTGGTGACGGGGGACTCCGCGGGCGTGAAGGAGGCGGAAGCGCTGGTCCCGGGCGTGGTGACGGTCACCGTCAAGGAAGCTATAGGGGAATATGAAGCGCTGTGCTATCCTCCGGCCAGAACCGGGCAGATGCTCAAGCAGGCCGGAGAAGCGGTCGGCCGCCAGGTCCCGCCGACGGCGCCGCTCGTATTCGGAAAGCCTGCCGTTTTAAAGGTGGAGCTGGAGGAAGGCGCTTTTCTCGACCGCGTGCGGGACTGGTATCCGGAACGGCTGGACGGCGCAACGGTGGAGATCCGGGAGGACACGCTGACTGCGGCCTGGACCCGGTATTTACATATGGAGAGAAGGATTATCCGTGCACTTTAAAGACATTTTGTCGATTGGCGTCAATCATCATCTGCTTTGCAAATCCCTCATTCGGGATGCGCGTTCACACATGGAAACCCTGCTGCCGCTGCTCGAAGACGAGCGGTTCGATTTGTTTGATCTCTGGATCGTGGGGGAGGAACCCTACAAGACGGAGGAATTGAAGGCTATCCGGGCATGCGGCCGGCCGATTGTCTACAACGTGGGAGACCGGGACGGGCAGCCTGCGCTCTATCCCACCTCGCGCGATCCACGGATCCGCCGCTATACCCTCGATGCGTTTCAGGCGGAAATCGAACGGGGGCTCGAGGCGGGTACCAAGAAAATCGTCACCAGCAGCGGCCCGATGGCAGCAGGAGATCCGCAGGATGCGTTCAAGGCCCTGACCGAATTTTACTGTCGGCTCTGCGAATTTGTCCCCGACGACGTCACGGTGCTGGTGGAGCCCACGGACACGGATTTCGACAAGCGTTTCTTTCTGGGTTCCTCCCGGGATGCGGTGCGGCTGGCCGACGCCGTGCGCGCCTGCGGATACAGCAATTTCGGCAGTATGATCGATATGTGCCATCTGCCGCCGCTGCATGAAACCGTGGACGAGGCCGTGCGGATTCTCGGCGGGGATCTGCACCATATCCATCTGGGTACCTGTGTGACGGAGAATCCCCGGAACCCTTTTTATGGGGATAAACACCCCGGCTGGGGCCTGCCCGATACCTGCTGGGCGGAAAGGGAGGTGGCTCTGCTGATGGAGGCGGGCCTCGCGTCCGGCTATTTCGGCCGGGACAGCCGCGGGTCGGCGTCCTTCGAAATGGTGGCTTATGAAGGCAAACCCTATCTGGACAGCCTCGACGTCTTCTTTTCCTATATGGAGCGGGCTTTTGCGCTGGTATCCGACACGTACAAATCCGGCAGCGGGAGGGGAACGCGATGAATGCAGTGAAAAAGGCGCTTTTGGCGCGGGAGCTGTGCGTGGGCAGCTGGATTCAGACTGGATCCCCCACTGCTGCCGAAATCTTGGCGGATGCCGGGTTCCAATGGCTCGCAGTCGACTGCGAACATGCCGATATCCATATACGGGAGTGTACGGACTTGCTCCGGGCCATGTACGGCCGGGGCACCGTTCCGCTGGTCCGGGTGAGGGAGAACGACACGCTGGCTATACGGCAGGTGCTGGACATGGGAGCCATGGGGGTCATCGTTCCCTTGGTCAACACCGCTGAGGACGCGCGGCGGGCAGTGGCGGCCGCCAAGTATCCCCCCGAGGGGGTGCGGGGATTCTGTTTTTCACGGATGAACCGCTGGGGTGCCGACTTCGACCAGTATGCGTCCGAGGCTAACCGGGATATCGCTGTGGTGGTGATGATCGAGTCCCGGGAAGCGGTGGAACAGATCGATGCCATTCTGGATGTGCCCGGAGTGGACGGCGTCTTCATCGGTCCTTACGATATGAGCGGTTCCTACGGTCTCACGGGGCAGACCGACCATCCGGTTATGAGGGAAGCCTGCCGGAAGGTGGCGGAGGCTTGCCGGCGGCACAACAAAGCGGCGGGAATGCACATCGTCCTGCCCTCGGACGAGGCCGTTTCCAAGGCGAAAGAGGACGGTTTTACGTTTCTCGCTCTGGGTGCGGATATCGTATTTTTGCGCGAGGGTGCGATGTCTTCCATAAATTACCTGGCCTAGAGAGCAATATGGGTATAGTTTTAAGCAATGGGGCGATACCGATGTTTTGGTCAAATATGCTAAAATCAAATCGGAAACATCAGGAAAATTACGGCGTGAACGTGCAAATCTCAGGCGCGCAGAGAAAACTAGTCGGTTAAAACCAACAGAAAGAAAGGATGAACATCAGATGAAACGCATGCTCGCAATTGTCCTGGCGGCGACCCTGTCATGTCTGCTAATACCCCTGTCGGCCTCCGCAGCCTCCAGCGTGACGCTGGACCTGAAAAACGGGGAGATCGTTATCACGGAAAAGGGCTATTCTCAGGGAGAGACCGTGGTTGACGATTACACCGGAAATTTTGTTGTGAAATACACGGGTGGCGGTTCCAACCGCCTGACCTTCCGGGCAAAGGCCAAGACTACGGTTACGCTGGACAACGTCAACATCAGCACCACCCAGATGGCGGTCAAGGTGGACGAGGGTTCCGATGTCAAACTGGTGCTGCGTGGGACCAACAGCGTGATGTTTTCAAGCGCAACCAAAGTCGGATCGGCGATCGGCATCGGCGCGGATTCCCATCTGACGATCAGCGCCGAGAAAGGCACCGATAAACTGACGGTCCTGGGCGGCGCCTACGGAGCCGGCATCGGATCCATCCAGGATGATTACAACAACACCGCCAA
>CABQAA010000080.1 GCA_902461995.1 uncultured Oscillospiraceae bacterium
CTTTATTGATACCGCAGGTCTTAGACGGAAAAATAAGATTAAGGAAGAGATTGAGCGCTACAGCATCATCCGTGCGGTGACGGCGGTGGAGCGGGCGGATGTCTGCGTGATTCTGATTGACGGGGTGGAGGGTTTCACCGAGCAGGACAGCAAGGTCGCCGGCCTCGCGCACGAGGCGGGCAAGGCCTGCGTCATCGCCGTCAACAAATGGGATGCGGTGGAAAAGGACGACAAGACCATGGACCGGATGCGGAAGAGCCTCATGGAGGATCTGAGCTTCATGTCCTATGCGCCTATCGTGTTTCTTTCGGCCAAAACCGGCCAGCGGCTCGACCGGCTGTTCGAGGTCATCCGTTACGTCAACGAACAGAACACGATGCGGATCTCGACCGGTATGCTCAACGACGTGCTGGCCGACGCCACGGCCCGGGTGCAGCCTCCGACCGATAAGGGGCGCCGGCTGAAAATATACTATATGACCCAGCCGACCACCCGTCCCCCGACCTTTGTCTGTTTTGTCAACCGGGCGGATCTGTTCCATTTTTCCTATCAGCGGTATCTGGAAAATCAGCTTCGGCAGACCTTCGGCCTCGAGGGGACGCCGGTGCGGTTTATCGTGCGGGAACGGGGGGAGAAGGACGGCCGGCCCAAATAGGGGCCTCCGATTGTTCCCTGCGCCGATTCCCATTCGACAAAACGAAATTTTTTATGTTTTATGAGGAGGTATTCCGATGCTGCTGGAATTTCTCAAAAACAGTTGGCTGGCGCTGCTGCTGACGGCGGCGGTCGCCTATTTGCTGGGCAGTGTGAACTCCGCTATCATCGTCACGAAGATTTTTTCCAAGGAGGACATCCGGACATATGGCAGCGGCAACGCCGGGGCCACCAATGTCCTGCGCTCCCAGGGCAAGCTGCCGGCTCTGATTACCACCGCCGGGGACCTGCTCAAGAGTTTTTTGTCGGTGTATATCGGTGGCTGGCTGATGCAGCATCTCAATCTGTATTATACTTTTGAAAGTTTCCGGATATCACCGGAGGGGACGGTGCTCATTGGCCAATATCTAGCCGGTTTCTTCTGTATTATCGGGCATTTGTATCCTCTGTATTTCGGATTTAAAGGCGGAAAAGGCGTGATGACGACGCTGGGGATGATGCTCATTTTAGATTGGCGGGTGGCGCTGATCTGTCTGGGATTCTTCATCCTCGTGGTGTTGATTTCGCGGATGGTGTCTTTGGGTTCCATTGTCGCGGCGGCTCTGCTGCCGGTATTCACCTGTATATTCCGCTTGTTCGTCGAAAAGCAGCCGGTGCAGATCGTCTGGTTCTGTACCGCGATGTCCCTGCTCATTGCGGCGATCCTGATCATCAAGCACATTCCGAACATCAAACGAATTATAAACGGAACCGAAAGCAAGCTGGGAAAAAAAGCCGGCTGACGGCGGTTTCGATTGGGCAGCGGCCCCCGTCGGGGCCGCTGGTTTTGTAACATGAAGGAGGTATCCGGACATGGCGCATATTGCAATCTGCGGGGCGGGCGGCTGGGGTACGGCGCTGGCGGTCATGGCATCCCGGTTTGGACAGGATGTGACCCTGTGGTCCCCTTTCGAGGAGGAGATCGAGGGGATCCGGCGGCATGGTGAACAGAAAAAGTTACTGCCGGGCATTCCCGTGCCGCGCGGGGTCGGACTGACCACCGATCTCGCCTGTGTGGGCGGGGTGGATCTGATTTTGCTGACGGTCCCGTCCTTTGCCGTGGGACAAACCGCGGATAAATTAAAGCCCTTTCTGCGTCCGGGCACGGTGGTGGCCAATGCGGGCAAAGGGCTCGAAGAGGCCTCTCTGCGCCGTTTCAGCACGATCCTGGAGGAAAAGCTCCCCGGCGCGCGGATCGCGGTTCTGTCGGGCCCTTCCCATGCCGAGGAAGTGGGACGGGGTGTGCCCACCTCGGTGGTGAGCGCCTCGGCGGACCGGGAAGCCGCCGAGCTGGTCCAGGATCTCCTGATGAATCCGGCCTTCCGGATCTATGTCAGTCCGGATATCGTGGGGGTCGAACTGGGCGGTGCGCTCAAGAACGTCATCGCGCTGGCCGCCGGCATCTGCGACGGGCTGGATATGGGGGACAACGCCAAGGCCGCCCTGATGACCAGGGGCCTTGCTGAGATGGCGCGCCTCGGCGTCGCGATGGGCGCGGCGGCGGAGACGTTCGCCGGATTGTCCGGCATGGGGGATCTGATCGTGACCTGCGGCAGCATGCATTCCCGCAACCGCCGCGCCGGTATCCTGATCGGGCAGGGCGTTGCTCCGGCCGAGGCGGTTCGGCAGGTGGGGACGGTGGAGGGCTATCTGGCGGCCGGTGCTGCCTGGAAGCTGGCCCAGAAGGAAGGGATCAGCATGCCCATCACGGAACAATGTTACCGGGTCTGCTATGAAGGGCAGTCCCCTGAAGAGGCGATCCAGGCGCTGATGCGCCGTCCGAAACGGCATGAGGGAGAGCATCCCTGGCTGTGAAATGCGGCAATAACCGCGGTTTTATAGGACAGACAAAAGCGATGCGAAGGACCTCTTCGCATCGCCTTTGATTTGATATGAATGGAATGCAGCAAAACGGCCTTTCGCGGCAGCAGAAACTAGTCCTCCGATTTTCCGCACAAGGCCCGTTCCACACTCCAGTAAAAGCGATCCGCCCCCACCAGTTCCATGATGCCGCTGCGTTCCATCATCCGTTTGACACCGTCAGACACGCCGCAGATATACACCGGAATTTCCTTTTTTCGGAGTTCCTGCAGGAGTTCCAGAAACGCCTGTGCACCGGATATATCCATATAGGAGGCCCCCCGCATGGAGAACAATACCGCTGATTTGTCATTCAGCTTTTCCGCCATATCGGCGATGATTTGTGTGTTGGCAAAAATGACGGCTCCGGTGATATATACCACCTCCGCACGCTCATAGATGGGAGAGAGAGGTGTATCCGGGTCCCGCAGCCGATCCGGTTTTACGTCATCGTAATGGATTTCCAGCCTGGACAGCCGGACCACCAGCAGGACAAGTGAAATTCCCACGCCGATGACAATGGCCACGGTCAGATCAAATAGAATGGTGGCGGCCATGGTGGCCAGAAATTTTAAAATGGCGCCTTTGAACTTACGGGAGAATATGTATCGGATGGTGGCCCATTCGTTCATCCGCCAGGCCGTAACCAGCAGCACGCCGGCCAGCGCCGCCAGCGGAATTCGGGACATGACCGGTCCCAGCGCCAGCATGGAGATCAGCAGCACCACCGCATGAAACATACCGGTGAGGCGTGTCTGCGCCCCCGATTTAATCGCCACGCTGGTGCGGGCAATCGCCGCTGTAGCCGGGATGCCTCCGAACAGAGGCGCCAGAATATTGCCCACCCCCTGAGCCACCAGTTCCCGGTCGTTGTTCAGCCGCACGCCGGTCATACGTCCCGCGCTGGCGCCGCACAGCAGGCTTTCCACCATGCCGAGAGCCGCGATGCTGACCGCCGGAGCCAAAAGCCCCTTTACATCGGAAAATTCAAAACCGGCAAAAGAAAACCGCTCCTTGAGCAGCAGGGAAGAGGGGATTTCCCCCACGGTGGCCACGTCCAGCGAAAGCAGGGCGGAGGCAGCTGTGGCGAAAATGATGGCAATCAGCGACGCTGGCACCACGGCGTTCCATTTTTTAGGGAAGAAGATCATGAACAGAATAACCAAACTACCGATGGCGACCGAAATCCAGTTCGGAGAAAAGCCGTGGGTGAAATAACTGAACACTTTCTGTACCGCTGAGCCGCCCGTAGAGCTGACACCGAAGAAATTATCCAGCTGTCCCAGTGCGATGATGACCGCAATACCGGAGGTGAATCCCGCAATCACCGGCATGGGGATGTAGGCCGTCACCCGCCCCAAATGGAAGATGCCGGCCAACACCAGCAGAATGCCGGCCAGGATGGTGGCGGTAAAGACGCCGGACATTCCATATTGGGCGATGATGGACATCAAAATGGCGGCCATGGCACCGGTAGGGCCGGAAATCTGATAGAACGCACCGCCCAGCAGGCTGATGACAAACCCACTGATAATGGCCGTCAGCAGCCCGGAGGCTGCCGTTGCGCCGCTGCTGACGCCAAAGGCCAAAGCCAGCGGCAGGGCCACCGCCGCCACGGTCAGCCCGGCCATCGCGTCCTTCGCCAGTTTTTTGCCGGTATACCCTTTAAACTCTGCTTTTAGATCCTTCCAATACGTTTTCACTGCCTGAACACCCTTCTCTTTTTTGCAGATGGCATGGAAAAGTCCGGGCCTTTTGACCCGGATCCCGAACGAAACTTCTATAGCCGTTCACACAAGTTCACTATTATATACAATTTTTCCCGTTCTGTAAAGCCCGGGCATCCGGTGTTGGATTTGGCCCAACCCTGACAGATTGTTTGTCTTTGTGATGCTGCCGGCCAGCATTTTTCTGGCGGAACAGTCGTCCGGCCAGCGGTTAAGATTGTCGGGGACCGACGGGAAAGTCCTGGAGAAGGCCGTGGAAATTTTCCTTTGTTTTGACACTCGAGGAGGGACACGAAATGCTCCTTGACAGTGACCGAATCCAGGTGGTAAGATACGTACAGCGATTGAAGCGAGACCGCTGCGGCCGGCGGCCGCGGCGTTTCTGCGTCAGGAAAAATCCGGCTTTGGAAAGCCGCTGAAACGATGGGGGAGACCAAGCCGTGACCAATGACCTGACGAAGGGAAATCCGCTTAAGCAGATCCTGTTTTTTACCATTCCGCTTTTGATCGGAAATTTGTTCCAGCAGTTTTACAGTATGGCAGACACCATGATTGTGGGGCGGACCATCGGCGTGGACGCGTTGGCGGCCGTGGGCGCTACGGGCAGTATTTCTTTTTTAATCCTTGGATTCTCTCAGGGCCTCACATCGGGTTTCGCCGTGATCACGGCGCAGCGATTCGGGGCGGGCGATATGGACGGTGTGCGAAAAAGCGTGACGTCGAGCGTTCTGCTCAGCGTGGTTATCACAGTGGTTCTGACCGCCGTCAGTGTACCGCTCGCGCGGCCGATTCTGGAATGGATGCAGACGCCGGATAATATCATCGACGACGCTTATGCGTATATCGTGGTGATATACGCGGGCATAGGCGCGTCGGTGATGTTCAATCTGCTGTCGAACATTATCCGGGCGCTCGGGGACAGCCGGACTCCCCTTTTGTTTCTGGCGGCCGCCTGCGTGCTCAATATCGGACTGGATTTTATCTTGATCCTGTGGTGTTCCATGGGGGTGGCCGGTGCCGCCGTGGCGACGGTGATCTCCCAGCTGGTGTCGGGTGGGCTGTGCATTGTGTATATGCTCAAACGATTTCCGGTTCTCCGCCTGCAGAAGAACGATTGGAAGATCGAACGGAAGCTGTTGTGGGATGACACTCGGGTGGGCCTGCCCATGGGCTTTCAGATGTGCATCATTGCCATCGGCGCCATGATCCTCCAGGTGGCTCTGAACCGGCTGGGGTCGGTGGCCATCGCGGGTTTCATCGCTGCGCAGAAAATCGATCAGCTGGCGAATCAGCCGATGATGTCCTTCGGCATCACCATGGCTACATACGCCGCCCAGAACTATGGGGCTGGGAATATGCGGCGGATCCGCACCGGGGTGCGCCGCTGTATCCTGATGTCGGTCGGCTTCAGCGTAGTGGGGGGAGCGGTTTTGATCGCGGCTGCCAAGCCGCTGGCCGGGCTCTTTGTCGGTCCGGGGCAGCCGGATGTAATCAGCCATGCCCAGACCTATCTGCTGCTCAACGCCTCCCTGTATTTTCTGCTGGCGCTGCTTTTTATTTTCCGATATACGCTGCAGGGCCTCGGAAAAAGCCTGTTTCCCACCATTGCGGGTGTGGCGGAGCTTTTCATGCGGACGTTCGCGGCCGTGCTTCTAGCCAATGTTTGGGGCTATGCGGGGGTTTGCCTCGCCAATCCGATTGCCTGGCTGGGCGCGGTCATTCCGCTCAGCGCGGCCTATATCGTGACGATCCGGCGGCTGATCCGAAAAGCGGATGCTGAACCTCTGCCCTCTCTTCCGGAAGAACCCGACGGGGTGGCGGATTCCGCGGAAAGTATCCTGTCCTGACGATCGTTCACAAATGGATGACAAGCTTGTTTTTAAGATAGGGTGCCATGCTCCATCTAAACGAAAAAAGCCGCCCCGGCTATGTCGGGGCGGCTTTTTAATGGCAAAGGGCTCAGCTGTTGGTCATGAAGAGCACACCGAGGGTATTGGGACCGCAGTGGGAGGAAATGGTACAGCCGGCTCTCGTGACGAAGATTTCCTTGAACTCCGCATACTGCTCAACCAGCTTCCGTACCATCGCAATCCGCTCCTCCGAAATACCGGAATGGGTGATGAACACCCGGTCGGTTTTCAGATCGGCGCAGCCTTCCAGTTTGTCCTTGACATATTGGGTGAGGGCCTTGTCAAGGGAACCGCGATATTTTTTCCCAACATTCATCGATCCGTCGGCGGGGTTGACCTCAATGCAGGGCTTGAGCTGCAGCAGGTTGGCGCCGAGCATCGCGAGCGCCGAGCAGCGGCCGCCCTTGTACAGAAATTCCAGGGTGTCGATTACGAAGCTCGCGTGGCAGCGGGCGGTCAGCTCCTGCACTTCGCGGGCCACCTGCTCAGCCGGCATTCCCGCGGCGATCCGGTCGGCGGCCTCCAGAACGGCCAGGCCGGAGCCGGTCGACAGGCTGCGGCTGTCGACGGCGTAAACACCCGGCATCTCTTCGGCGGCCAGGCGGCAATTGTTGTACGTGGCCGACAGACCCGAACCGAGCGTGATGTGCACGACCTCATAGCCCTGATCGGTAAACTGTTTGAAAAAGGCTGTATATTCAGCGGCATTGATGGCCGCTGTTTTCGGCAGGATGTTCCGTTCACGATACACACGGTAAATTTCGTCGGGGACCAGATCCACCCCGTCGGAATAGGTTTTGCCATCCAAAATGACATGGAAAGGATAATAATGCACGTCATACCGTTCCCGCAGTATGTCTCCCAGGTCACAGGTGCTGTCCGCGCACAGGACCGTCTTTTTACTCAAGGGCGCATTCCTCCATTCTGCAAATCGTCTCAAAGACCCTTATACCTTACCATAAATCCCGAAAAATTACAAGTTTATTACAAATGATTACAAACGGGCGGTTCGACTTGTTTTTCCGGACGGGTATGTTAAAATACCTTTAGTGGTACAGGAAAGCGGGTAACGTTATGAAGGATTTGAAAGTGATCAACCGCCGGTTGTTTATTGGGCTGACGGCGTGTGCGCTACTGCTCGTGATGTCGCTTGTCGGCAACGGTGTCGCCGTTTTTCACAGCAGACAGGAAGGGGCTGCGACAGACCGGCTGACGACTGAAAACGAGGAACTGACGGCGCAGCTCGCTTCCCTTGAAGAGCAGATAAGCGGCCTGCGGGCCCAGCTGGGATCGCTGTCCGATCAGGCGGACGGGTGGGCGGCCGAAAAAGAGGAGCTGACGGCGAAGCTTGAAGAGACCGAAAAGAAAGCGGCCCAGCTTGAGCAGCAACTGGCGTCCATAGGCAGCTCGCCCAACGTGCCGACTGCAACGGTGACGGAAACGGGAGATGTGGTTTTGCAGCTTCACAAACCGGAGTATGCCGAAGGGACCAAGCTGATCGCCCTGACATTTGACGACGGACCGGGGAAGTATACAGACCGCCTGCTCGATGAGCTGAAAGCGCGCGGCATTCACGCTACCTTTTTTGTGGTGGGACAGAACGCACAGCGGTATACCTCCACCCTCAAGCGGATGATAGACGAAGGACATGTCATCGGCAATCACACCATGAACCACAAAAATCTCACCAAGCTGTCGGACAGCGAAGCTCTGAAACAGATTAACGATTGTGCCGATCTTGTGGAGAACGCCTGCGGTGTGCGGCCGTATCTGCTCCGCTGCCCGGGCGGCAATGTCAACGACGCGGTTAAAAAGGTGCTGAAGGATCAGCACTTGGCGTTAGTCAACTGGTCGGTGGATACGCGGGACTGGCAAAGCCGCGATACCGAGAAGGTGCTGGCTACCGCTTTTCAGAGCGGGCCCTATGGGATTCGGGACGGCGCGATCGTGCTGATGCACGATGTGTATGAAACCACTCTGAACGCGGCCGTCCAGATGATCGACCGGCTGATCGCCGACGGCTACACCATCGTCACGGTACCCGAACTGCTCGCGGCACGCAACGAGGTGGTGTATGCCGGGGTCCAGTATCACGCGGGATTTTGAGCAGGCGGGAATACCGCTGCCGTGCAATATTAAAGAAAG
>CABQAA010000081.1 GCA_902461995.1 uncultured Oscillospiraceae bacterium
ATCACCGACGGGCGCTTTTCGGGCGCGACCCGCGGTGCCTCCATCGGCCATGTGTCTCCCGAGGCGGCCGCCGGCGGCGTGATCGCCTTGGTAGAAGAAGGGGACACGATCTCCATCGACATTCCGGCCCGCAAGCTGGAAGTGCTGGTGGACGACAAAACCCTTTCCGACCGGAAAGCCCGCTGGAAGGCGCCCCACCGTGAACTGTCGGGGTATGCGAAGCGTTATGCCCAGCATGTGACCAGTGGTTCCACCGGCGCGGTATTTGACGATATGCTCGAACAGAACTGAATGGAATCCCCCCGACGTTGTCGGGGGGATTTTTATAAACCGGCATAGATTTCTCATAATCACCCAGAATAAAGAAGGAACCGCCCTCCGGGTAAAAAATTCCGGCGATTTCGCCTTTTGGCTTTACAGAAAAGACGCTTTAGTGTAAAATAGCTAGAGAGCAAAAGAAGCGGGGCATCCCATCTAAGGAATGAAAAACCCCGAGGAAGTTTTCGTGAGGGGTTTCATCCCCGCCTAACGATGATCAGTTTACCCATTAAGAAAGGGAAGTGAATGGCGATGCAGCCCAAATACAAGCGGATTCTGCTCAAGCTCAGCGGCGAAGCCATGGCCGGTGAAAAAGGATTCGGCCTGGATTTCGATACGGTGCTGAAGGTATGCGCTGCGGTCAAGGAATGCGCGGACGCGGGCATTCAGATGGCGATCGTGGTGGGGGGCGGCAATTTCTGGAGAGGACGGTCGAGCGGCAGCATGGACCGTACCAGGGCAGATCACATGGGCATGCTTGCGACCACCATCAACGCCTTGGGGCTGGCGGACGCTCTTGAGCAGCTCGGCTGCGACGTTCGGGTGCAGACGGCGATTGCCATGAACCAGATTGCGGAACCCTATATCCGCAACCGGGCCATGCGGCATCTGGAAAAAGGGCGGGTCGTCATTTTCGGCTGCGGCACGGGCAATCCGTTTTTCTCCACTGATACCGCCTCGGCGCTCCGCGCGGCCGAGATCGAAGCGGATATCATCTTTAAGGCCAGCATGGTGGACGGTGTTTACGACAGCGACCCCAAAAAGAATCCCAATGCCGTGCGCTTTGATACCCTGACCTATCTGGACGTGCTTAACAAGGATCTGAAGGTGATGGATTCCACCGCGGCCACGCTCTGCCGGGACAACGGCCTGCCCATCCTGGTCTTCGATCTGGCGGATCCGCAGAACATCGTGCGCGCCGCTTGCGGCGAGCCGGTCGGCACCATTGTTAAACCCTGATTGGTCATAATCTAACAGACGGAGGGAACCACTTATGGAACAGGTATTCCAAACGGCCCAGGAAAAAATGAATAAAACGGTCAATGCGATGATGGGGGAGTTTGCCACCATTCGTGTTGGCCGCGCCAATCCCAGTGTACTCGATAAGGTGATGGTGGACTATTACGGTGTTCCCACGCCCGTCAATCAGATGGCGGCCGTGTCGGTTCCCGAACCTCGCACCCTGCTTATCGCCCCCTGGGACAAAAGCACCCTCAAACCGATCGAAAAGGCGATCCTGACGTCCGACATCGGCCTCAATCCGCAGAACGACGGCAGCACCCTGCGCCTGAACTTTCCGCCTCTGACGGAGGAACGCCGCCGGGATCTGGTCAAAACTGTCTATAAATACAGTGAAGAGGCGAAGGTGGCCGTCCGTTCGGTCCGGCGGGATGCGATGGATAAGCTCAAGGACATGAAGAAAAAATCCGAGATCACTGAAGACGATCTGAAAAACGCAGAAAAGCGGATGCAGGATCTGACCGACAAGTTCTGCAAAGAGATCGACGCGGATGCCGCGAAAAAAGAAAAAGAGATCATGGAACTGTAAAGGGATTTCCCTGTACTTCGTGCAGTCGCCCTGTTGGGGGAACGATTGCCGGAAACGGAGCGGCGGATGGGTTGGTTTTTTAAAAAGACACCGCCTGTCGAGGTGGTGTCCACTGCAAAGCTGCCGAAACATCTCGGCATTATCATGGACGGCAACGGCCGATGGGCCAAACAGCGGGGACTGCCGCGCCAGGCGGGGCACGTCCCCGGAGCCAAGGTGTTCCGGACGATTGTCAAGCACTGCGAAAAACGGGGGATCCGCTATCTGACGGTCTACGCCTTTTCCACCGAAAACTGGAAGCGCCCGCAGGCGGAAGTCGATGCCATTATGAACCTGCTGCGGGAATATCTCAAGGAATCTCTGTCGGATTTCGAACAGGAAAATATCCGTACCCGGTTTATCGGCGACCGCACACCGCTGGCCCCCGATATTCAGGAGCTGATGGCCCGCGCCGAGGCCTCCACCGCCAACAAAACCGGCCTTACCCTCAACATTGCGGTCAATTACGGGGGGCGGGACGAAATTTTGTATGCGGTGAAGCGGCTGGCTGCCGATGTACAAAAAGGCCGTTTGTCTGCTGAGGAGATCGACGCCGTGCAGCTTGAAGACCGTCTTTATACGGCGGGGCAGCCGGATCCGGACTTGATCCTGCGTCCGAGCGGCGAATGCCGGACCTCCAACTTTCTGATCTGGCAGTCGGCCTATGCGGAATATGTATTCCAGGACATCCTCTGGCCGGATTATACGCCCGAGGCGCTCGATGAGGCGCTGCGGGAATACGCCAAGCGCAACCGCCGTTTCGGCGGCATATAAACTGCCGTTTATGCGGCTTAGTACGCCTGAAAGGCCTGATGTGTTTGAAATCACGTATTCTGACGGGAATTGTGGGGGCGGCACTCGCCCTTGTGGTGCTGCTGCTCCTGCCTCCTCTGGCCCTGAATATCGCCATGGCCGGTATTTGTGCCATCGCGATGTATGAGATTTTTGTCGTGACCAAAATGGTCAATCACCGCGGCCTGCAAACGGCGGCGGTGCTCTTTGCTTTGATAGCGCCGTTTTTGGTCATCATGCGCTCGATGCCGTCCGCCATGGTGGTGCTGGGCTATGTGGTCCTGCTGGCCGTTATTCAGGTGCGCTATCACGACACTCTCCCGGTCGAGCGCACGGGCCTGGTCTTTCTTCTGTCGGTGCTGGTTTCCATCTCGTTTTCCTGTCTGGCCTATCTGCGCACGGCCAGTCCTCGGGATGAACGGGACGGTTTGTTTTATGTGTTTCTGGCCTTGATTATCCCCTGGATGTGCGATATCGGCGCCTATTTTGTCGGCACCTTTTTCGGCAAGCATAAGCTTTGCCCCACCATCAGCCCCAAAAAGACCGTAGAAGGTCTCGTTGGAGGCATCGTGGTTTCGGTGGGCAGCAGCGTGCTGGGTGCGTATCTCTATCAGGTCATTGCGTTGGGGGATACTGCATATGTCAGCCTGTGGCAGGTGGGGGTGCTTGCACTGCTCTGTGCCCCCTTGTCCGTTCTGGGGGATTTGTTCGCCTCCATCATCAAGCGTCAGAGCGGGGTCAAGGATTTCGGCCATATCATGCCGGGCCACGGCGGGATCATGGATCGGTTCGATAGTCTGATGTTTGTTCTGCCCGTGCTCTATATTCTGGTTCAGTATGTCCCCCTGGTCTACCCGTTTTGACCGGGGCATATAGTGTAAAACCGGCTTTTTGCGGAGAAATCACGAGGAATATCCTATGAACATGACGCAACACGATACCGTTCGGCCAAAGCGCCTGGTGATTCTCGGTTCGACCGGGTCCATCGGTACGCAGGCTCTCGAAGTGGTGGACCGGCTTGGATATGAGGTGTCCGCTCTGGCGGCTGGTTCGAACGACCGGCTGCTGGAGGAACAGATTCGACGCTTCCGCCCCAAAGCCGCCGCGGTATTCGAGGAAAAGGCAGCGGAGGCGCTGCGGGTCCGCACTCGGGATCTGCCTGTCCGGATTCTCTCGGGAATGGATGGCCTGTGTGAGCTGGCCGCGCTGGACGGGGCGGATCTGGTCCTCAATTCCGTGGTGGGCATGGTGGGGCTGCTTCCGACCTTGTCCGCGATCGAGGCTGGGCACGACATCGCCCTGGCCAATAAAGAAACCCTGGTGGCGGGTGGAGAGCTGGTCATGGCTGCGGCGGCCCGAAAGGGCGTCAAGCTGCTGCCTGTGGACAGCGAGCATTCCGCCATTTTTCAGTGTCTGCAGGGGACGCAAAGCGGACCCTGGAGCCCCCCGGATTCTTTGGGGGATGCCAAGGCCAGCCTGCGCCGTCTGATCCTGACCGCATCGGGCGGTCCCTTTTATGGAAAAACGGCGGCGGAGCTGGAAACCATAACTCCGGCCGAAGCTCTGCGCCATCCGAACTGGAATATGGGGGCCAAAATCACCATCGATTCCGCCACCATGATGAACAAGGGCCTGGAACTGATCGAGGCCCGCTGGTTGTTTGACATGCCGCCCGAAAAGATCGATATCGTGGTTCATCGGGAAAGCGTGATCCATTCGCTGATCGAATACGAGGACGGGGCCGTCCTGGCGCAGCTGGGTGTGCCGGATATGATGGTGCCGATCCAATATGCCCTGACCTGGCCGGAAAGGGCTCCGGCTGCGGCACGGCGGCTGGAACTGGCCGAATGGGGGCAGCTGCATTTTTCTGCGCCGGATGATGAGACGTTTCCCTGCATGCGTCTCTGCCGGGAGGCTATCCGGAAAGGCGGACTCTATCCCGCTGCTGCTAACGCCGCAAACGAAGAGGCAAATGCCCTGTTCCGGCAGGGACAGATCGGGTTCCTGGATATCGGTCGTTTGGTGGAAGAGGCACTGGCTGCCTCCCTGCCGGAAGGCGGCCGGGTGGACGATGTCCTGCAAATCGACGCCGCAGTCCGGCGCCGCACCCGGGAACGGGCTGGAATGATGACGAAGTAGGTGAAGAAACGCGTGGGTTTTCTCGTACAGGTCGGTCGGATCGCCGCGGCGATCCTGGTATTCGGGATCATCATCATGGTGCATGAACTCGGCCATTTTATCGCCGCCAAATGTATGGGCGTCAAGGTCAACGAGTTTGCTATCGGTATGGGTCCCAAGCTGTTTAAATTCGGAAAAAAGGAGACGCAGTATTCGCTGCGTCTGTTTCCCATCGGGGGATACTGCGCCATGGAAGGGGAAGACAGCGCCGGAGGCGGCGAGGTCAAGCTGAATCCGGACGACGCTTCTTCTGGAGAACTCGAGGTGCCGGACAGTCCGCCGAAACCGGATCCGCGTGCCTTCAATCAGAAAAAAGTCTGGCGCCGGATGATCATCATCCTGGCCGGGCCGGTGATGAACCTCGTGCTGGGTTTTGTACTCCTGATCGGATATTACGGCTTTTGCATCCTGCCGGATGCGGACGGCCGGGTCCAATTTAGCAGCACCACCATCCACAGTCTCGAAGAAGACACGCCCAGCTATCAGACGGGGCTTCGCCCCGGCGACACCATCCTGAAAGTCGATGGAAAGACGGTCTTTACCGACCGCGATCTGGCCATGCTGCTGCAAAACGATGAAGACGGCGTTTTTGATATGCAGGTGCGCCGCGAAGCCGATGGCAAACCGCAGAAGGTTCGTCTCGAAGGGGTGACCTTCGAGATTGTAACCGAAGAAAACGGATCCCGGTATCTCAACTATGACTTTTATGTCAAGGGCATTCCGCAGACCTTTGCCTCCACCATTGTGCAGTCGGCCAAAATGGAGTGTACGGTCTCCGTTATGATCTGGCGGACGCTCGGCGGCATGCTGACCGGGCAATATGGTCTCAACGATCTGTCCGGCCCGGTTGGAACCGTGGACGCCATCGGAGACGTGGTGGTGGATGCGGCCAAACAGGAACACTGGCAGATCGGGCTGGGCAATGTCCTGATGCTGGTGGTCCTGATCTCGGTCAACGTCGGTCTTTTCAATCTGCTGCCTGTGCCGGCCCTGGATGGCGGCCGCTTCCTGTTCCTGCTGATCGAACTCGTCTTCCGTAAACCGGTTCCGCCCAAATATGAAGGCATGATCCACGCCATCGGTCTTCTGCTGTTGTTCGGCCTCATCATCCTGGTCACATTCAGCGATATTCTTAAGCTGTTCCATTAGTTTGCCGCTGAAACCACGGACCGATGAAGGAGGAAGGCTGTATGGGAAATGCAACCGTTTTGAATCGCCGTGCATGCCGGACGGTGACCGCCGGCGGCGTTGCCATCGGCGGGACTTCGCCGGTTACGGTGCAGTCCATGCTGAATGTCCCGGCCGAGGATGTCGAGGGTAACGTCCGGCAGGCCAAAGAGCTGTACGCGGCCGGATGCGAGATTCTCCGGGTTGCCGTGCCTAACCGGGAGGCTGTCCGGCTGATCCCGGCCATTAAAGAAGCCGTGCCGCTGCCGCTGGTGGCGGATATTCATTTCGATTACCGTCTCGCCCTGGAATCTGCCGCCGCCGGTGTGGATAAAATCCGGATCAATCCGGGCAACATCGGGGGAGAGGACCGGGTCAAGGCCGTGGCCGATGCCTGCCGGACGCGGGGAATCCCCATCCGGGTGGGGGTAAACGCGGGATCCCTGGAAAAGGAGATATTGGCTCGATACGGCCATCCGACTCCGGAAGCCCTGCGGGACAGCGCCTTATTTCATGCGTCTTTGCTGGAAAAAGCGGATTTTGACGACATCGTTCTGTCTCTCAAATCCTCTGACGTCAAAACCATGGTGGAGGCTTATCGCCTGACGGCGGCGGCCTGCGCTTATCCGCTCCACCTCGGTGTGACCGAGGCGGGAACCGAGCGGATCGGGCTGCTCAAATCCGCCGCCGGGATCGGATCCTTGCTGCTCGACGGCATCGGGGACACCATTCGGGTCTCCCTGACGGCCGACCCGGTCAAAGAGGTTCAGGCCGGGATCGATCTGCTCCGCGCCCTGGGGCTTCGTAGCGGCGACGCCATGCTGGTCTCCTGTCCGACCTGCGGCCGGACAAAAATCGACCTGATCCGCATCGCTTCCGAGGTGGAGGAGCGCCTGCGCACCGTCCACAAACCGGTCACGGTGGCGGTGATGGGCTGTGTTGTCAACGGGCCGGGAGAGGCCAGGGAAGCCGATATCGGCATCGCTGGCGGCGATGGCAAGGCGGTGCTTTTTAAAAAAGGACAAATCGTGCGCACGATCGAGGAATCGTGCGCGGTTGAGGAACTGATGAGGGAATTGGAAACGCTATGAGCAATGCAACCTTTTCACAGGTGTTCGGCCCCTATATCGCGGATGCGGCGCCTCTGGCTGCCGTGCAGGGGGCCGTTGTCGATCAAATAGAACTTCACCGGGGCAGCGGCTGGCTTCACGCCCGGCTGCTGCTCGGCTGTTTTACGCCTTTTGAAACCGTCGAGCAGGCGGAACGGGCGGTCGCCAAAGGCCTCGGTCTCTCTTCGGTGGAATTCCGGCCCGTCTATCCGCCGGATGCTCTCTGCGCGGATTGTTTTCCCACGATTGTGGCGTTTCTGCGCCGCCGCTGTACGGCGGTCAACGGCACGTTTCAGGATGCCGACTGCCAAATCGAAGGGGAGACGATGACCGTCACGCTCCGTCATGGTGGCCTGAATGTCCTGCAAACCACCAAGACCGACGTCGCGTTGGGGGCGCTGATTACGGAGCTGTTCGGACGGCGGATGTCCCTCGTTTTAAACGGGGAAGAGAAGGTGGATGAACAGGACGAGGGCTACCGCAAAATGATGGAGGCTGCCGAGCAGGAGGCTGCCATGCGGGAGAGGGCCCGGGCGGAACAAATGGCGTCTATGCGGCCGAGTTCTCCCGCCTCCGGCGCGCCTGCCGGCCCTGCCGAAGTCCCGAAGCCCAAGAAGCCGGCCGATCCCTCGCAGCCTCCCGCTGACGGTCTGCCGATTTATCTCGAATCGGCCAAGGCCCTGTTCGGCCCCATCCCGAGAGAAAGGCCGACCCCTTTACGCGGCTTGACCGACGACGGCGGAAACGTCACGGTCTGGGGCGAGGTCTTTGAGTACGAAACCCGGGCGTTCCGGGACGGTACCCGGATCCGTCATACTTTTTCCGTAACCGACGGGACAAGCTCGGTCACGGTGATTCTCTGGACCGACACCAAGCGGGACAAAGCCAAGCTCGAGGCGATGGAAGCGGTTAAGAAGGGCGTCTGCCTTCTCATCAGCGGCCTGTATGAATTCGATGTATTCGCCAAATGCCAGGTGCTCGCTCCCAAATCCATGGCCATCGTGGCACGTTACGTCAAGCAGGATACCGCATCTGAAAAGCGGGTGGAGCTGCATCTACATACCAAAATGTCCGCTATGGACGCCGTGTCCGACGCCGAGGCGCTGATTTCCCGCGCCGCCTCCTGGGGGCACAAGGCCATCGCCATCAC
>CABQAA010000082.1 GCA_902461995.1 uncultured Oscillospiraceae bacterium
GTCCGGGTGGTGATGTTGCCGCCCGCGTCGTAGCCGTAGACGTACACGTCCCCGTTTGGCCGCGTCTCTTTCACCAGCTGATTCAAGGCGTCGTATTCATAGAGGAATGTGCCGCCCGCGGTATCCGCCAGGCTCGTGATGTTTCCGTTCCCGTCGTAGTCCACGGTCCAGGTCCGGCCGTTTGTCGTCATTCTGCGCACGAGCGACGTCGTTTTGCCGGTTCCGGCAGACAGGTATTCGTAGGTGGTCGATACAGGATACATCGGGACCGCACAGCGCATGATCGAGGAGGAGGATACCCGGCCCAGATTGTCATAGGTGATATGCGTCTGGTTCAGGCAGGTCCCGTTCAGGCTGGCGGTGATTTTCGTCGGCTGGCTGTTTTTGTTGTACTCCATCTGGAGGGAGGTTTCCCGGCCGTCCACCCGCGTTTTCTTCCAGCTCAGCAGGCTGCCTTCGCCGTAGCCGTACACCGTCTCCAGTGCGTGATTCCCCGTGCGGATCATCCGGGTCGGACGCCCCGCCATGTCGCTCATGTACCGTTCCGTGTATCCGCCCGCCATGTCGATGAACCGATACAGGTCCCCCTGGTTGTCATAGAGGTAGTCGGCCTGCTTGATGCCATTCAGCCATTTGGCGTTGACGCGGTACAGCGGGTCGTATTGGTATTCTATGTACGCCCCGTTGCCGTAGTTCATCCGCTCCAGGAAGCCGTTGCGGGGGCCGTAGATGTTGGTCGACAGGGTCTGTCCCGCCACCTGGGTGCTCAGCGGATTGCCGAACCTGTCATAGGTGAAGGTGTAATCGAAGCCGTTGTGGGTGATGCGGGTGAGCTGATCTTTCGTGTAGCCGTATTCCACCGCGGCCTTCACCACGCCGCCGCTCTTCTGCTCCACCTTGGTCAGCTTGTCGCTCATGCTGTTATAGGTATACTGCGTCACGTTCCCGCGGGGGTCCTCCTGCGTCGAGAGCAGGCCCCGGTTTTCCAGATAGGTGTAGTTGGTGGCCTGCCCGCGGGAATCGGTCACGCTGCTCGCGTACGCCCCGTTGTCCGTGTAGGTCATGGAGGATTCGATGCGGTTTCCCGCAGGCGCGTCGAACGTCTGGACATACCAATCCTGTTCCGGGTGGCTGCCGTCGGTGTTGCGGTATTCACTGTCCCCGATGATCTTCGCGTATGTTTCAGTGGAGCCATCCTGTACGGTGAGATAGTAGCCCGTCTCATCGTTCCGGATGCGGAAGGAACCATCGCCGTTCGGGATGAATTCGAACAAATAATACCCGCCAATCCTTTGCAACAGGATGTCTTTGCTCAGATGCTCTTCAAAAGCAAAGCCCAGATGCAGGGGGGATTGGTACATGTCTTGGTCATATACGGCATCGAGTACGAAACAGTTCGGATATAAGCCGTCGCCATACCGCCTGGTGACAAATTTCTGCAGGATATTTTTTTTGTTGTTGTACTGGAATACTTCTTTATTGTCCCGGCCCAAACCCGCGGCATGGCCGCCGATGTCGATGACCATCCCGCTTTTCTTGTTGATGAAGATGTATTCCGTATCCGCTTTCACGGTGGTCTCGAAGGGATGGTAGAACGTGGAGGAGGAGGTCGGATTGCCGTATTCATCATAGGTGAAGGAGGAAGCGACGCCGCCCTTGGTATCGGTCCGAATCAGGTTGCGTTCGTCATAGCTGTAGGCATAGAGGGCGAAATTGCCCGTCGGCTCCACCAGGCGGGACAGGTCGGCACCGGAATAGGTGAAGCTCGATTCCTGCTTCGCCTGATCCTCTGAGTTGACCAGGTTGCCGTTGCTATCATAGGTGAAGCTGGTGCCGTAGGCGTCCTGCTGCAGGCAGAGGCCCCAGAATTCCGCCGTGTTGAGGCTGTTCTGATAGAGCGCCATGACCTCGATGTTGTGATAGGGCTTGTTTTGCCCTTCCCACCGGGTGTCCACCATTCCGGAGACAAACTGCTCCTCATTGCAGGCCGGATTGAAGGGGACATCAACGTATTTATAGGTCGTGTCATCATAGTCCACCCGGGCGACAAGACGCAGCGGCAGATCCATCCGGGCCGAGGGCATCACCGAATCGGCTTTGGCCCATCCGCTGTACACATAGACTTCTCCCGCGCCGCACAGATCGGTATCCTGCCAGATGCCGTGAGCCTGGCCGGGGGCGTTCGGCTCCCCGATGACACGGAACCGTCCGTCGGACGTCGCGTTGTCGGTCGTATGCTCGGCGATATACCGGTTCCAGCCATGGGGAATGCCGCTCCGGATATCTTCAAACGCCGCGTTCGACAGCAGATTGACGTTGTTGGCGGTTTCGCCTTTCTCCATCTGTAGTCCATTATACCACACGGTTCCAATCCGGTCTTCGAGACCGATCCGCATCTGGACCGTGCGGGCGCTCGGCACCGTGAAGGTCACACTCTGACGGGTCCATCCGGTATCCCCGCGGGTAATGGGCTCGGCCGTCGCGAGAAGACCGTCGCCGAGAGATACCTGCATTTTCGCGCCGCCATTGGGATTATGGCTGCTTCCGACAAAATTCGTCTGTACATACCCGGAAAAGGTATAGGTACCCGGCTGCAGCGTGATTTCGGCACACGAATACACATACATCCGGCTGGTTCCGCTCAGGCTGCTGATGTTCGTTCGATGGGATATGCGGTTTAAAAACTGCGTCGAAGAATCCGTTGTATTACTGTACGATCCGCTTTGCGGGGTCCCTTCGATATCGGTTCCTGTCCAGAAATACCCCAGGAAATCCTTGGCATAGTTGATGGTGCCCTTCTGCAGATCCGACTGCAGGGTCAGCTTGTTCCGTTGCGCGGGCTCCACCGACTCATTCGTCATCGTATAGCTTTTGGAGTATCCGTCCCCGTCGGTGATATCGGTGACGCGGCCGAATATGTCGAAGTTGTAGTTCAATCGCCGTCCCCGACGGTCGGTGACGCTGGTATGCCGCGCCTGGGTATAGTCGAATAACAGCGCTTCGCCGTCCTGTTCGTCGGCGCTGCACTCCGTCAGGCTGGTGACACGGCCGATCACGTCATAGGTGATGGCGATCCAGCTGCCGTCTACATCGATGACCTTCCCGATCCGGTCGCCATCATAGTAATACCGGGCCTTTTCTCCGTCCGGATAGGTGATGCTCGTCAAGTGCCCGTCCATGTTATATTCGAGCGATATGCTGCGCCCCGCACTGTCCCCCACCGTCATAAGTCGGTACGGTACCTGGGAAAACGTCAACGTATGCTGGTAGTCCGCCCCGTCGGTGACGTTGGACTGCATGTATCCCAGATTCAGGCTGATGCAGTTCCTGTTGCTGTCCTCGATGCTCGTTAAAGCATAGTTGGTGAACTTCATCTTGGTTCCCGATTTGTCCTCGATGGTCATGGTACCGTCGCTGTTTTTGGTCAAGGTCAGGCCGAGTCCGTCCTCGTCTTGGAACACGGTGTCGCCGCTTTTCGGCACAAAATAGTGCAGGGTGCCGTCCATGTCCCGGAGACTGTACGGATACCCTTCGATGCCCGTTTCACTGTCGATGACGATATCGATATAGTTCATATGCCAGCCCTTGCCGGCCGAATGCTGCTCTGTGCATCGGCTGCCGTTATACACCAGGCCGATGGAAAGCGGCATTCGGTTGTGGTTCGTGGAGGACAGCCCCGTTGTCACCGTCAGCTCGCCGGTATAGTTGTTGACGTATATGTCTCCCGCACGGCCGGAGCTCGCCGTCGTGTAGCTCCAGTAGTTTTCGATTCCCGTCATGTTCCGATAGATAAATGTTATCTTGGGAGAGTATTGACTATTTAAAGAAAAATCGCTGCTTAGAAAACGCATCCAATGAGAGGACCTGTCGTTATTAACACCCCTGAGCAGAATGCCATAATTCGCATCACCGCTCATCCAATGCTGGGCCGCCTTTGTCACATCAAAAGTATGAAGTTCATAATAGGGCTTCGCAACATGGTCATCCAGCATAGCATAATCCAACGCAAGGGGATCATAACTTATACTGCTTGCGTTATAGATAATCTTATCTTCCGAGATGTTTTCCACGTTCCAGTTGCTTGTAATGGAATACGCATTGATCTGCAGAGCCGGAGTAGAACTTGTACTTTCTTGGGAATACCATAAATGTAAATACGAATTCAGAATACGGCCACTTTTCAGCACCTCTTCCGGGATCGGCGTATAGATCGCCGTTCCGATTTCCGTGCCGCTGACGGTTCCCACGTACAAGTACTTCTTGTTTCTGACATCGCTGCTTATAGAGGATCCATATACCACACTCGTGTCCTTCACCGTGTAAATATCACCGGAGGTGATGGAGGGATCCAACGTCACAGGATACACGCGTTCCTCCGCCTCCAGCCATTCCCGGCTGGGGGTGAGCGTATAGATATAGCCGCCCTCGGTTGATGTAAGGCCAACCTCGATGTCTGCGCTGGCATTCTTGGCCGTATCCCACATATATGGGGCTTCGATGGTGAACACCGGCGTATTCCCATCGCGGAATATGACCGACCCGTCATCCATCTTCTCCGCCGTCAGATTGCCGCACGCGATCGTATAACGGAATTCTCCCTGCAACGGCAGCTGATCAAAAATCAGGCTCTCTTTCAGTTTCCGACCATCGATATCATAGGCAATATGCGTGTTCGGAAGAACATCGGTATATGTAATCCCGGACCCCAGCTTCTTCAAATTCCGGGTTTCTTGGTTGATGGCGTCCACGAGCTCCGTATCGCTCATGGCCTCGATGCTGGCTTCTTCGCCGCCGAACAGACGGCGGAGGAAACCCGGCTTCGAAACCTCTCCATTTTTACGGGCCTGGTATTGCGCTTTGAGAGTCTCCAGATTGCTTTCGGATGGCTGGCGTACCTCTCCGATGCTGCTCACCGCACTGCGTGCCCGGGTGAGCACCGACGGCCCAGCGGTATCCATGGTAAAGGTGAGACGGTGTTCGCCGTAGGCCACTTCCACACGGCTGTCCGCCCCCATGACCTCCGGAAGCGTGACCTGCAGATCGTTGGCCGTGTTTTGATACGCACGGCTTCCGTCCTCGGTCGTCGTTTCCTTCAGGGTGTTGTCGATATCCTTCCATTCACCATCCTCCTGATAGTGAACGGGCTTTTCGTACACCGCTGCCTCTCGATTTCCATCCGAACGCACGAAATATTTGACATCCGCTTCCCGTATCGTTTTGTCTTCCCCAAGCAGTACCGCAGCCGGATCGGCCTCTTCCTCGGGAAGGACCGGACCGTTTTCCGCACCGGCCGGATTCGTTTCCGCATTCGTTGCCACCGGTGCCGCTTCAAAGAGCAGCACCGCACTGCATAACGCCGCTATTGTGCGAACAAATCGCCATCTTTTCTTGTTCATACCGCATCCTCCTCATAACTGTTCCTCATGACTTCGGAATAGGCCATGTTTTCCCGAAATTCAGAGATTGTTACCACATTTTATCCTAAATTCCCATGAGTTTCAATAATTATTTTAAATAGAAACGATTATTTTTATAATATTGTGAAGATTTCCAAACATTTGAATATGAATATACGTAATTGAAATGTCGGATAAAGGGGATTCTGTCGGACAAAAATACTATAAAATAAAAAAGCGGACATTTCCGCTTTTCGAAAATGTCCGCTTTTTTACACATGAACACAGATGCCGAACGGGGGTCCGGATCCTAGACTGGCCTTAAGAAAAAATCAGATGCCCCCGAAAAATCGGGAACATCTGACTTTGGCTGCGGAACTAGGATTCGAACCCAGACAAACAGAGTCAGAGACTGTCGTGCTACCATTACACAATTCCGCAATGTGTGAGAAAGCGTTTACCATTATACCGGATTTTGGAGATTTGTCAAGAGTGTACCGCACAGATTTTTCCCGATCCGCCATAATTTTATTCATCAAGTAGCTTTCAGGAGGCAGAAATCAAAAAAGGAAAAAGGAATACGCCGCTGAGCAGGCGACCGCCGGGGGACGATTGCCCCCCGGCGGCCATTCCTAAATGGTGGTAAAAACCTGGATTACTTCAGGCTGTTCTCGTACTGCTGGATCATCTTTTTGACCATCTGGCCACCGATCGAACCGGCCTGCTTGGAGGTCAGGTCGCCGTTGTAGCCCTGCTTCAGGGTCACGCCGACTTCGTTGGCAGCTTCCATCTTGAAACGGTTGAGGCCTTCGCGAGCTTCGGGAACCATCGTTTTGTTGCTAGACATTCTAAATACACTCCTCAGTTATTGGCGGCTGTAGCGCCGCTGTTTTATTGCTTGCGTTTGCATTCATTATTCTGGTTTTGAGGAGTGTTTTCATACAAGTAAAATTGTGTCAATTGTGCGAGTTTTTTCCAAGGTGTGTACCTGTTCGGCGGGTTGTTAGTCTTTCTCTTTTTTGGGTAGGAAGTCCCGATCGGTTCCCGCCGAGCGGGACTGAAAAGGCCGGATGGGACGCGGCTTTTTGGTGATGGCGGGCTCGAATCCGGGCCGGCGGCCTGCGGACGGGGATTTGGGAGCGGGCGGCGTCTTCGGCGATTCGGAGGAAGCGGGACGTTCCGCGTTTTTAGGAGCGGCAGAGTCCGGGCGGTTCCGGGGCGTCGATTCCGGAGAAGGGCGACGATTTGCCGATTTGTCCGCCGCGGGCTGCGGGGGACGCGGCGGGGAAGGAATAGCCGGAGCCGCCGATTTTGACAGGTTTCCGGCCGGTTTCTTTTTCGCGTTTGAAGACGCGCGGCCGCCGGATTGGCTGTCCGGTTTACAGTTTGGCTGTGCAGGCGACGTTTTATGCGCGTCCGGCTGTTTTCCCTCCCGAGACCGATTCGCAGGTGCCCGGTTGTTATGGCGGGGCGGATGCGGCGGGCGCTCCGGCTTTGGAAGTATTTCGAACACTTCCATGGGATAAGGATGGGTTTCGACGACCGGTACGGTTTTGCGAATGAGCTTTTCAATATCCTTTAAATACGCCTTTTCTTCAAAATCGCAGAAAGAGATGGCCTTGCCGCTCAGTCCCGCGCGGCCGGTGCGGCCAATGCGGTGAACATAGGTTTCCGGAATGTTGGGCAGGTCGAAATTAATGACGTGGGACAGTTCGTCCACATCGATGCCGCGGGCTGCGATATCGGTGGCGACCAGAACCCGTACCGTGCCGTTTTTAAAACTGCCGAGCGCGTTCTGACGGGCATTCTGCGACTTGTTTCCGTGGATGGCGAGCGCCTGGACCCCCGCACGGGACAGGTCTTTCACCACCCGATCGGCGCCGTGCTTGGTGCGGGTGAATACCAGGGCGGAGCGGATGGATGGGTCCGCTAGCAGGTGCAGGAGCAGGCGAGGCTTGTTGGCCTTATCCACAAAATAGACCGACTGCTCGATGGCGTCGACCGTCGAGGACACCGGCGCCACGGCAACGTGGACGGGATCAGTCAGCAGACTGTCCGCGAGCCGGGCGATCTCGTCCGGCATGGTGGCGGAGAAAAGCAGGCTCTGCCGCCGGGCCGGAAGCTGGGAAATCACCTTTTTGACGTCGTGAACGAACCCCATGTCCAGCATCCGGTCGGCTTCATCCAGCACAAAAATGTCCAGCTGTTTCAGGTGAACGTGCCCCTGGCCGATCAGATCGTTGAGACGGCCTGGCGTCGCCACTAAGATGTCGATCCCTTTTTGCAGGGCTGCCACCTGCGGCACCTGGGATACGCCGCCGAAGATGACGCCGCTGCGCAGATGGGTATGGCGGCCGTACGCCTCGAAGCTTTCCTGAATCTGGAGGGCGAGTTCTCTCGTCGGGGTAAGGATGAGTGCCCGAATCGGCCGGACGGGACGCCCCGGCATATCCGCCGAACGGCGGAGCGGGTTTTTCGTCAGCCGCTGCAGGATGGGCAGGGCGAATGCGGCCGTTTTGCCGGTCCCGGTCTGGGCGCAGCCGACCAGATCCCGCCCCTCGAGCACGGGCGGGATCGCTTTTTCCTGGATGGGAGAGGGCGACGTATATCCCTCTTCCTCCACGGCCTTCAGCAGAGAGGGCATCAGTTTTAAATCCGAAAATGTCGTAGGGTTCATGCTTCACGTTCCGTTTCTTGCCGGGACTTGCCCGGTTGATCATGGGATTGGGCGCGCAGGGCCGCCGCCGTTTCGAGTAGAGCGGCGTAGGCCGCGGCGGGATCGGCGGTCTCGCCGATGGACTGCATCGTGCCGACGCCGGTGTCGATGGCAAGGCCGCTCGTCTTCAGGCGGGAGACCGTGCCGCCCTCCTCGTCCACGCCGAGGAAC
>CABQAA010000083.1 GCA_902461995.1 uncultured Oscillospiraceae bacterium
GCACCATTCCGTTCGTGATCTCAATCGTGTTTCTGCTGATGACCGGGTTCAGCGTCACGGCTGTGAAATTCTCCATCCTGCTGACCTGTGTATGGTGGGCGGTCTTCTCTATCCCGCTGCTCAAGAACGTCAAACAGACCTATTATGTCGAAACGCCGCCCGCCAAGCTGGCTTCGGCCGCCATGCACAATCTCGGGCGCACGATGAAGGACATCGTGCGCGACAAGGGGCTGCTGCTCTATCTGGTGGCATATTTCTTTTATATCGACGGGGTCGGCACGGTCATCAATCTGGCGACCAACTACGGGGCGACACTGGGACTCGGGTCTACCGGCATGATCCTGGCGCTGCTCGTGACCCAATTGGTCGCGGTGCCGTTTTCCATCCTGTTCAGCAAACTTGCCTCCAAGGTGGGAGCGCTGCGGATGATCGGTGCGGCCATCGGGGTGTATGTCGTCATCTGCGGTGTGGGTTTCTTCATGGGACTCAACGTGGAACCTTACCAGATCGAATATGCCGACGCCGTGAACCGTGCCGCTGATTCGGCAGCACGGCAGCCGAACGCGCTGCAGCTCACGGCGCATGACCGCAAGATATGGGAGACGATGGTCGGAGATCTCCGGGAAAACGGCAAAAACGCCCTTTCCGCAGACGACCGGGAGGCCGCTTTCTGGACGGAAGACGAGAAGGGGAATTCCGGAGTGCTCGGAGATGTGTATATGAGTCTGATGAGCAACGACGGGAAATACGCCTTTTCCTCTGCCAAAGTCCGGGAGTGGGCGGCTGCATCGATCCCGCACATCCGGATGCAGCTTGACCCGTTCATCACCGACGCCGGAAAGCAGGAGGCGTATATGGGGGCACTGCGGCTGTCGTCGCTGCTGTTTTGGATTCTGGCGTTCCTGGTGGGAACCGTACAGGGCGGCATTCAGGCACTTTCCCGCTCTTATTTCGGCAAGCTGGTGCCGCCTGAACGGTCCAATGAGTATTTCGGATTTTACGATATTTTCGGCAAGTTCGCGTCGGTGATCGGACCGATGCTGTATTCCGTGTTCTATATGGCGACCGGCCGGGCGTCGATCGGGATCATCAGCCTGCTGGTGCTGTTCGGGGCTGGCGGGATTCTCCTGCTGGCCGGGCGGAAGCACCTGCCGAATGACCGCACCCCCTCCGGCGCGGCCTGACGGGTCGCGAAAAAAAGCGGAGCCGGTGTGTTCGTATCGGAGCCGCCGGAGGCGTGATTCCGCCGGAAAACAGAAACCCCGGGCCGTTATCGGTCCGGGGTTTCCTGTACCCAAAATTTCGGAAAGAACGCGGTGTGTCTCCGGGATTACTTGTGGCCGCAGGCGCAGCCCTTGTCGTCACTCTTGGGAGGGAAGAACTCGTCCACAGGGAAGCACATCTTCTTGAACAGATCGCAGGGATTATCGCTCGTCGGGCAGCATTCCTTGGAGGGCATGCAGAAATCGTAGACGGGCATGAGCATCTGGACATTGCGCACGAGCTGCACGATGGTGAAGATACCGATGGTGACGAGGACGACCTTGCCCTCGTGTCCGTCGCAGAAGCTGCCGCCGTACCGCTGGCAGATGCAGTCGGGGATGCTGCAGCATCCGCAGTCACACTTGCAGCACCCGCAGTCGCACGCCTCGACCAGACGGGCGGAGAGGATGATGGGCTCGGCAACCTGGACGCAGCAGCGCGGCATGTTGCGGGGAGGCATCTCCTGATGGTCATGCTGATTCGGGACGTACTCGCTGCAGAAGACCTTGACGTTGCCTTCGCTGCCGTACAGAATGACCTTTTTCTGGAACACAGCGACGCCGCACACGGTTGTGCAGGGAACACCGTGGCCAGAATACACTTCGAGCTGGATCTCGAAGAAGAAGGTCAGATCGCAGGAATAATATCCGCGATTGAAGGGCAGGGACTCCACATCGATATAGGTGGTGATGATTTCCGCCTTTTTGGCGCGGACACTGACCGCGTGGTCAATGACCATCTGATCCCGCTCGGTAAAGTATACCTGCAGATCTTCCAGACAGTCTTTGTCGGAGCAAGAGTCGTAAACGCGTCCGGCATCGACGCATACGGCTTCTTTGCAGCCGGCATCGTGGATGTACTTGTTATCAGGCATAAAAAATCCTCCTGTTCATTGATAGAGGAACCGGGCCGTCCAGCGGTACCCCTTCACTGTCATCATATGAATGGCGGAAAAAAGGGTGACGCTGATTCGCATTCTAACACGAAAAATGGCAAAAATTGAAGAGAAAACAGGAGGTTGTCCGCGATTTTTCGGACATCTCCTGTTTTTCCGTGCGACGTATATGACAAACGGCCGCACCATACGGTGCGGCCGTTTGTCTTTATCCGGCGGTCACTGTTTCTGGAAGGCCGGAGGGGGGAAGAGTCCGGTCATCCTTGCGGTAAAGGAGTTTCAGAAGGACCGGGGTCACGATGGAAGACACCATGATCAGCAAGATGACGGCGGTGAAATACACCGGGGGAATCAGGCCGACGGCAAGGCCCTTCTGCGCGACGATCAGCGCGACCTCGCCGCGGGTCATCATGCCGACGCCCACCCGCAGTGAATCCTTCCAATCAAAGCGGCAAATCCGGGCCGCCAGCCCACAGCCGACGATTTTGGTCCCCAAGGCCACCACGACGAACAAGACGCTGAACAGCAGCATCGAGCCGTCTACGCCATGAATTTCGGTCTTTAAGCCGATACTGGCGAAAAAAATGGGACTGAACAGCATATAGGAGCTGACGTCGACCTTCCGTGCGATGTAGGCGGAATCCTGAATGTTGCAGAAAATGATGCCCGCTACATAGGCCCCCGTGATATCCGCGATGCCGAAGAAGCGCTCGGCGGAAAACGCAAAGAGCAGGCAGACGGCAAATCCGAAAATCGGAATGCGGCGGCGATGGGGGTATTTTTTATCCAGCCACTTGAACAGCCAATAGAGCAGGATGCCCATCCCCGCAGCCGCCAGGATGAAGAGACCGGTGTTGACGACGACGGAGACCGGCCGGATTTCGGGATTCTTGAAGCCGATGACGAAGGTCAGCAGGATGATTCCCAGCACATCGTCGATGATGGCGGCGGAGAGGATGGTGGTCCCCACCCGGCCCTTGAGTTTGCCCATTTCCCGGAGCGTTTCCACCGTAATGCTCACCGAGGTGGCGGTGATGATGGTGCCGATGAAGACCGCTTCAAAAAAGGCGTCCGACCCGACAGCCGCGAAGCCATATAAACAGGAATAAAGGAGAAAACCGCCCGCCAGCGGGACCACAACTCCCATGGCGGCGACGAACAGCGCGACGGGGCCGGTTCGCTTCATCTCTTTCAGGTCAGTTTCGAGACCCGCGACAAACATCAGCATAATCACGCCGAGTTCCGCCATCTGGGAGAGAAAATCGCTCTGATCGACCAGGTGCAAAACGTTCGGACCGATCAGAAGGCCGGCGATGATTTCACCGACCACTTGGGGAATGTGGATTTTGCGGACCAGCAGGCCGAAGGATTTTGCGGCGAGGATGATGACAGCCAGATCCAGGAAAAATTTGTAATTCAATGCGGATGTGCCCTCTTTCTCTCATGAGAATTGCTCATTCATAATTTCTTCACATTTTATGGTAAGCCCCGCATGAGAGAAAATCAAGGGGAAAATCCGACTAATTTCGGGTATCGCCCCATGGCATTTTTGGCATTCCTATCGGTCAGGCCGTGCTGTCCCGCCGGATGGCCTGCAGTTCGATGTCGTTTTTCCGTTCCCGCACCGATTGACGGCGGAACTCCGACATCGAGATGCGCTTCTCTTTCTGAAAGAATTTGGCGAGATTCTGCGCGCTGGAAAACCCCACCCGGACCGCGATTTCCTTCATCTGCAATTCGGTGAAGCGCAGATAGAAGCACACTTTTTTCAGACGCAGGTCCTTGACGTATTGATAATACGTGATTCCTTTATAAGTGTGGAACCACCGTTCCACCTGTTTTTTGTAGGTACGGAACTGCAGGCAGACGCTTTCCAGCGTGAGATCCCGGTCGATGTGGGTTTCGATGTATTCCAGGATGGCCTGCAGCTCGCCGCGTTCCAGACGCTGCTGCCGCTTCTCCTGCTGTTCGGGGGTCTGCATGCCGTATTGATAATGGATATTTTCGATGATCCGGATAATGTCCATGAAATAGGAACGGGTGCGGCAGGACCAGTACCAGTCGCCGCGATTTTGGATTTCGTAGGAACAAAAACGGGCGCACCGCATCAGCTGGTGCAGGATCTCCTCGCTCACGGCCATTCGGTTTTCATCCCCAAGGAAGGGCTGGAGCTGAAAAAACGAATGCTTCTCCGCCAGAGTAGGGAAATCGGGATGCCGCAGGGCTTCGTTTGTAAAACTCCGGTTGAGAAAAGAGGGATGGAAAAAGAGCACGCATCCGTCGCAGTGGACCAGGCGGCGGCAAACGAAACGGCGCCGGTCGTGCAGACAGAGTACGCAGGGAGCCGTGAGTTCCACCGCCTCTCCGTCCAGTTCCGCCGTCAGCTTGCCCTGAGACAGAATGAGCAGACGGAAGAACTGATGGGATTCGACGGACAAATCGGCTTTTTCGATCGGCAGGACCATGATGTGATCGGAAGTGGACCAAATCGGTATGGGTGTGGACATGAACGATTCCTCCCGGATGCATCGGCGTTTCCTTTTTCGACACATTGTCGTTTTTGGAAACGTTTTTGATACGAATAGAAACCATATAAACGATCGAATTCTGTAAGATAGGGATAGATCTTACAGATTATCCAAATATTTTCAAATCTGTACGAGAAATGGACGTGATGTTGGTTGAAAAACCGGAAACCGCACCGCCTGAGACGGGTTTGGGAGTTCGCCAAGAAATATACGGGTCTGTTTATCGTGGCGGAGCTGTGCATTCTGGTTACCTACGCCGTGTCGCTGTTTCTGCCGCAGAATCTGGCGGTGCTGACCGACCAGGTCCTCGTCGGAGGGATGCACGAGATGCTTCCCCTGGTCATCCGCAACTACGCGGTTCTGTTTGTCACGGCGATGGTGTTCAACCTGATCTATGCCTACACCTGGCAGACCCTGCAGAACCGGTATGTAGTCGACGTCAAGAACGCCGTGTTTGAGAAGGCCATCCACGCCCGGGCTTCCTTCCTGTCCCATATGAACAGCGGTGACGTGATGAGCCGCATCGACGGGGACAGCGAACAGTTTCTGCATGTCATCCAGCGCAATTTGTTTCATTTTGTCAATTCCCTTCTGCTCTGTGCAGGGATTCTCTACATGGTCGGACGGATCAACGTGGGGATCGCGGTCATATTGGTTTTAGCCGCCGCCCTGCCGATTGCCATGACACGGCTGTGCGGCAAGCTGACCGAATCCTATTCCGCGAAGAGACGGGAGATTACGGGGGCGTATACCGGCCGGCTTTTTGAAATTCTCAAAGGATTTCGGGAAATCCGCCTGCTCGGCGCACAGCGGTGGGCGTCCGGCCAGGTCATCCCGCCGCTGCGGCGCCTTATCACGCTGGGGAACCGCGTGCGGTGGATGGACTTTCTGGTTGGCAAGGGTGTTTATCTGATCAATCTGGCGGCGTCCCTTGTTATTTACGGGTACGCGGCGAGGCTGATTTATGCCGGCCGCATGTCGATCGGGCAGTTTCTCGCCGTGATCGAATATGTGGCATTGATGCACAAGAAATTCAACTGGATGCTGCGCATCTATCTCGATTGGTTTGCCCGCCGGGTCAGCATCGACCGGGTCAACGAGGTGCTGAATACCGAAGAGGAAGGCACGGCCGGACAGGCGCTGCCGGTGGTGGACCGGGTGGTATTCGATCACGTGACCTTCGGGTATGAGGACAAGCCGGTCCTGCGGAACGTGTCCTTCGAGATCGGCCAGGGTGAAAAGGTGGCGGTCGTCGGGGCGAGCGGCGCCGGCAAGACGACGATGATGGATCTGTTCCTCCGGCTGTACGATCCCTGGTCGGGAACGGTGCGGATCAACGGGGAGACGGCGGATGCATTTTCCCTGTCCGATCTGCGCAGCCGGATCGGCGTCGTATCCCAGGACATCCGCCTCTTCGAAGGAACTGTGAGAGAGAATCTCCTGCTTGGCCGGGAGGGGACGGACGAACAGTTGTGGGCGGCGCTGCAGCGGGTGGGGCTGGATGAGCTGATCCGGTGCATGCCCGGGGGACTCGATGAACGGATCGGCGGCAACAAGCGCGGGCTGTCCGGAGGGCAGCAGCAGCGGCTGATGATCGCCCGGCTGCTGCTCAGGCAGGTGTCGCTGATCCTCCTTGACGAGGCGACGTCGGCGCTGGATGTCGATATGGAGGAACAGGTCGCGGACGAGCTGCTCCATCTGGATGAGGACATCACAGTGGTGGTCGTGTCCCACCGCTTTTCCGCTATACGAAACTGCGGCAAGGTCGTCGTGATTAATGACGGGGAAATCGAAGCGATGGGTTCACACGCACAGGTGCAGGCGGAATCCGGTACCTACCGCCGCCTCTTTGGGAAGGGGGGCGCGGCATGAAACTCGGACGCTGGGATGTATTTCGACGGATAAAGCCCTATATCAAAGAATGCCGCTGGCTCATCGTCGTCATGCTGATCTGCAGTGCAGCGGCAATCCCCGTGACCCTGGTCAATCCGGTGTTCTTCCAGATCCTGGTCGACGATGTGCTGCGGGAGCGGCAGACGGCGCGGTTTTCCGTCGTGATCGCGGGGCTGCTGCTCATCTATGTGTGCCGCCTTCTGCTGGACGGGACGCAGATGACGGTGAGCAATCGGCTGCTCAACCGCTTTACGCTGTCGCTGCGCACGGATATCTGGAACATCTACAAGCGTCTGCCGCTGGTGGCATTTGAAAAGGAAAAGACGGGCAACTGGAAAATGCGGCTGATGGACGATGTGGACAGCCTCGGCAGTTTTATGGGCGATCAGGTGGTCGGCTATCTCTTCAGCGCGGCGACGGCTTTCTTCACCATCCTTCTCACGCTGCGGATGAGCTGGCTGATGACCCTATGCTGTTCCCTGACCATCCCGTTGGTGTTTTTTCTCAACGCATGGATCGGACGGGGTACCGGACGGATCAATGAGGAGATCCGGCAGGTCAAGCAGAATTACAACTCCTTCACACACGATGCCCTGCAGTACTGGAAGGAGATCAAGCTCCAGAACGCCGAAGCAACCTTCATCGACCGTTATCACGTTTATAGAAAACGGCTGGCAGAGCTGGGATACCGCTGGATCCGGTACTGGCTGTACGCCGAGATTTTCAACGATTTCAAGGCCAATTATCTGACCAAGGTACTCGTTTACATCATCGGGGCCTTTTTCGTCATCCGGGGACAGATCACCGTGGGGCAACTGATCCTGTTTGGAGAATATTTCTCGATGCTGTTCACGTCCCTGGACGCGATCAGCAGCAAAAATGCGAAGCTGCGCACCAACGCGCCGTTTTACCGTCGGGTGTTCGAGACGCTGTCGTTTGCCGTCGAAGAGGACGGAGAGACCGAACGGCCGCTGCTGGGGGAAGTCAGCGCCGAGGCTGTCCGGTACGGCTACCGGAAGGACGAGCCGGTTCTGAAAGACGTGTCCCTGCATCTGGAGCCGGGCGGATACACCGCCCTGGTGGGGCACAGCGGCTGCGGGAAAACGACGCTGGCCAAGCTGTTGCTGCTCCTGTACCGGCCGGAGGCCGGCTGCATCCGATACGACGGGGAGAATGCGGCGCAGCTGGATCGGCAGATGCTGTTTCAGCGGATCGGCATGGTGATGCAGGACAGCTATCTGTTCAACATGAGCATCCGGGACAATCTGCTCCTCGCCAAAGAGGGCGCGAGCGAGGCGGAACTGCTGGATGCGTGTGAAAAGGCGAGCATCCGGGATTTTGTCATCGGTCTGCCCCAGGGACTGGATACCGAGATCGGGGAACGGGGTGTCCGTCTGTCGGGCGGGCAGCGGCAGCGGCTGGCCATCGCCCGCGCCCTACTCCGAAATCCCCGGCTGCTTTTGTTCGACGAGGCGACCAGCTCTCTGGACAGGATGGCGGAGGACCGGGTCAACGAAGCGGTCCGGGAAGCCGCGGGACAGGCGACGCTGCTGGTCATCTCTCACAAACCGTCGGCCGTGCTGCATGCGGAGCAGATCGTGGTCATGGACGACGGCCGGGTGGTGGATGCCGGTACGC
>CABQAA010000084.1 GCA_902461995.1 uncultured Oscillospiraceae bacterium
ACCGCCGGCCTCTTTCCGGATCGACGTTACCGGGCAGTCCGTCCATTCCTTCCCTCCGGCAGCAGATAGGGCCAGGCGCAGGCAGTCGAGCACAGCCGAAGCCTGGGCGGTCCGGGGATAGACCCGCCCGCTCTCCCGCACCTCGCAGGCAAGGCCGATATGTTCAAAAAAATCCACAGCTGTCTGCGGGCCACATCCTTCCAGAGCGGAGCGGACAAAAGCCGCGGCCCCCTCTCCGTGATAGTGTACGGGAGAAGCGGACAAATTTGTCAAGTTGCAGGTACCGTTACCGGTCGCCAGGAGCTTTTTCCCCACCCGCGGCGCCTTTTCCATCAAGGCCGTCCGCGCTCCGGCCCGCGCGCAGAGGACCGCCGCGGCAAGTCCTGCCGCACCGCCTCCCACAATGGCGATATCCGTATTCATAACCGGCTGTTCCATCGGTTTGTCCACTCTCCCGTCTATTTGTCCCAGTATACCCCACCCGTTTCCTATCCGTCAAGAAAGGCGAGATGGAAACTCTTTGCATTTTTTGGTTTTTGCAGTATAATACTCTCTGTGTAATAAGGTTTTTAGAAATAAAGGAGGGTCCTCGGTGATCTGGTACAGCGACAAGCTGGATGACGCGGTCCGGGAACTGAACACGAATCTGGAGACCGGACTGTCAGACGGAGAGGCGGCCATACGCCTGCAGGAGCATGGCGCCAACAAATTAAGTGAAAAAAAGCCCCGCACATTTTTCCAGCGCTTTATTGAGCAGATGAAGGACGTCATGGTCATTATCCTGATCATTGCGGCCGTTGTCTCCCTGGGTCTGAGCATTTACAATTTTACGAAGGGCGCGGAGGCCGACTGGATCGAGCCGATCGTGATTGTTCTTATCGTGATCGTCAACGCCCTGCTCGGCGTCATTCAGGAAAGCAAAGCGGAAGCGGCGCTCGAGGCACTGAAAAACATGTCCTCTCCCTCTGCCAAAGTTTTGCGGGATGGGGAAATTCGGACGATTTCTTCTACCGATCTCGTGCCGGGCGACATCGTCGACATCGAGGCGGGCGATCTGGTACCGGCTGACTGCCGGCTGATCTCGTCGGCCAGCTTCAAATGCGATGAATCGGCTCTGACCGGGGAATCCGTTCCGGTTGAGAAAAATGCCTCCGCCGAAGTGGCCGATATCGCCTCTCTCGGCGACCGCCTCAACATGGCTTATTCCGGCTGCGCGGTTTCCTATGGCCGGGCCCGCGCCCTGGTGGTTGAAACCGGGATGCACACCGAAATGGGCAAAATCGCCACCATGCTGGAAAATGAGGACGAAGCCGCGACCCCGCTCCAGAATCGTCTGGCCCATCTCGGCAAAACTCTCGGTTTTCTGGCGCTCGGTATCTGCGCCGTCATCTTTATTGTCGGTCTGATCGACCGCCTCCCGGTCATCGACATGTTCATGACCGCTGTGTCTCTGGCTGTCGCGGCCATTCCGGAGGGTCTGCCCGCCATCGTCACCATCGTGCTCGCCATCGGGGTGCAGCGGATGGTGGCCAAAAACGCAATTATCCGCCGTCTGCCCGCGGTCGAAACTCTGGGCAGCGCATCGGTTATCTGCTCGGATAAGACCGGCACCCTCACCCAGAACCGCATGACCCTCACCCGCCTTTTCTGCGGCGGACATATAATCGACGATTTGGAATCTCCCCTGCCCGAAGGGGCGCTGGCCCTCGTCCGGCTGGCGGCGCTCTGCACCGACGGCACCGTCCAGATAAAGGACGGCCGGGAGGTACACATCGGCGATCCGACCGAAACCGCCATCGTCGCCTGCGCCTTGCGCCAAGGCCTCGACAAGGCCGATCTGCTCGCGCAGCATCCCCGCATTGGGGAAATTCCCTTCGATTCCGACCGGAAGCTGATGACTACCATCCATCTGATCGAGGGGCAGAACGTGGTCGTCGTTAAAGGCGCGCCCGATGTCCTCTTCGAGCGGTGTATATCCGGTCCCGTCGAAGCGGCCGCCGCGGCCAACGAGGAAATGGGACGGCAGGCACTCCGTGTTCTGGCCGTCGCCTACAAATATGTTGATGATGTGCCGGTTGACTGCCGACCCGAAGAAGTCGAGCAGGATCTGACCCTTGCGGGCCTCGTCGGCATGATCGATCCGCCCCGGCCCGAAGCCGTCGAGGCTATTCGGGAATGCGATGCGGCCGGTATCCGCACCGTTATGATCACGGGAGATCACGTCGTCACCGCCTCCGCCATCGCCCGGGAGCTTGGCATTCTGCACGACGACAGCGAGGCTGTCACCGGCTCACAGCTCGCCGCCATGAGCGACGAGGAGCTGTTCCAAAACATCCGGCATTACCGGGTGTACGCCCGGGTCACGCCGGCGGATAAAATCCGGATCGTCAAGGCCTGGCAGCAGGCCGGAGAGATCGTCTCCATGACCGGGGACGGCGTCAACGACGCCCCCGCCCTCAAAGCGGCCGACATCGGCTGTGCCATGGGAATCACCGGGACCGATGTGGCCAAAGGCGCTGCCGACATGACCCTGACCGACGACAACTTCGCCACCATCGTCACGGCCGTCAAGGAAGGGCGCGGGATTTACGACAACATCCGTAAAGCCGTCCAGTTCCTCCTTTCCTGCAACCTGGGCGAGATTCTTACGGTGTTCCTGTCCATGCTGCTGTGGCGGGAAACCCCTCTCATGCCGGTCCAGCTGCTCTGGATCAATCTTGTCACCGACAGCCTGCCCGCTTTGGCGCTCGGCATGGAACCGGTGGAAAAAGATGTGATGCGGCGCAAACCCCGCGCCAAAACCGAAAGCCTCTTCGCCCACGCCATGGGTATCCGGGCGGGATTGCAGGGCGCTCTGATCGGCCTGCTCTCTCTGATTGCCTACGCGATCGGCTCCCGGTTTCTGCATCCGGCCGGTGAGGGATTCTTCGGCTGTCTCTTCGCCACCCCCACCCATTCGAACATCGTGCTGGGGGAAACCATGGCCTTTGCGGTCCTGGCGATTTCCCAGCTCGTCCACGCGTTCAACGTCCGTTCCTCTCATTCTCTGTTCCGGGCGGGCTTCCACACCAATCTCTATATGGTCGGGGCGTTTGCCGTCTCCCTCCTGCTGATGCTGGTCGTCCTGTTCATCCCGGTTTTGCAGGGTGTGTTTGAAGTCACCTCTCTGAGCATCGCCGCCTGGTGGATCGTCATCGGCTTGGCTCTGGTACCGCTGGTGGTTATGGAGATCGCCAAAGGGATCGGGGCACTCATCCGGCATTTTCGTAAAACCGAGGCGTAATCACCTCCCGGAAAGGGGTCCTATCATGTCCGCCAATCCCGAAAAACCGAAAAGCACCCCATTTTACACTCTTGGGGAAGAGATCACCAATTCCATCACCCACGGCATCGGCGCGGGCATGGCCATCGCCGGCATGGTGGTCCTGTTGGTGCAGTCAAAGGACGCTTGGCAGGCGGTCAGCTCCGCTATCTACGGTTCGAGCATGATCTTTCTTTTTCTCATGTCCTGTCTGTATCACGCCTTGACCAATCCCACGGCAAAAAAGGTGTTCCGTGTATTCGACCACACCTCCATCTTTTTCCTCATCGCCGGAACCTACACCCCTTTCACCCTCGTCACGCTGCAGGGCTGGGTGGGCTGGACGGTATTCGGCGTGGTCTGGGGCGTGGCTGTTCTCGGCATCGTCCTGAATTCGATCAGCGTCGAACGGTTTAAGAAGATCTCCATGGTCGGCTATATCGCGAGCGGCTGGTGCGTCATCGCCGCCATTGTGCCACTGGTGCAGCGCATGGAGCTGCCCGGGGTGGTCCTGCTCATCCTTGGCGGGGTGTTCTACACCGCTGGTATCCTGTTCTACCGCAAAAAGGGCGTCCGGTTCATGCACGCTTTCTGGCATTTATTTGTCCTGGCTGGTGCCGTCCTCCACTATTTCTGTATTCTGTTTTATGTGGTGGGATAAATTGAAAGGCGGGAATCATCATGCTGAACTTTGAATTCTACAATCCGGCGCGCATTCTCTTCGGCAAAGGGATGGAGGAGCAGGTCGGCAAACGGATGGCCGCGCTCGGTCATCGTGTGCTGTTCGTCTACGGCGGCGGTTCCATCAAACGCAGCGGTCTGTACGACGCGGTCCTCGCCTGCCTCGCGGAAGAGGGGATCAACGTGACCGAGCTGTCCGGTGTGCAGCCGAATCCCCGTCTCGGTTTGGTGCGGGAGGGCATCCGTCTCTGCCGCGAAAACCGGATCGACGCCGTTCTGGCTGTGGGCGGCGGCAGTGTCATCGACACCGCTAAGGCCATTGCGGCGGGCGCGGTTACCGACGGCGACGTCTGGGATTTCTTTGAAGGCCGGGCCCGTGTGGAAGCCGCCCTGCCCATCGGGGTGATCCTGACCATCCCCGCGGCGGGCAGCGAATCGAGCGACAGCTGCGTCATCACCAAGGAGGAAGGCCAGCTCAAGCGCCATTTCGGCGGCGAGCCCCTCATCCCCCGCTTCGCGATTCTGAATCCCGCCTTCACCTGCACCCTGCCCGCGTATCAGACGGCCTGCGGCGCTACCGATATCCTCGCCCACCTCATGGAGCGGTATTTTACCCGGGTGGATCATGTGGATTTCACCGACCGGCTGCTGGAAGCCTCCATGCGCACCATCATCAACTACACGCCCCTGGCCCTGGAGCATCCGGACGACTACAATGTCCGGGCCGAGCTGATGTGGGCCGGCACCGTTGCGCATAACAACCTGCTCAACACCGGCCGGATCGGGGACTGGGGCTCCCACCAGATCGAACACGAGCTCAGCGCGATCTACGACATCGCCCACGGCGCGGGGCTGGCCATCGTTTTCCCGGCCTGGATGAAATATGTGTATCACGCCGACCTTTCCCGTTTCGTCCAGTTTGCGGTGCGGGTATTCGGGGTGGATTTGGCGTTCGGAGATCCCGAGGCAATCGTACAGCAGGGTATCCGGAAGCTGGAAGACTATCTGCGGTCCATCGGCATGCCGGTCCGGCTGCGAGAGGCAGGTATCGACGACAGCCGTCTGGCCGAAATGGCAGAAAAATGCTGTGCGAACGGTCCACAGGGAGAATTTATGAAACTGCACGCCAAAGACGTGTACGCCATTTATCAACTGGCGCTGTAACAATCGAAAAAAGACGCCGCGGAAGATTCCGCGGCGTCTTTTTTATCCCAACAACAAACCGAGACCAGCGGTTCCCATAACCAAACGCTTGCTATTCGGACAATCCTTGTTTACCATAACCTATAGAACCTTTTATTTCAGTATCAAGGAGGAAGTCGGTATGAAGATCAATCAGATTACACGGGCCGCAGCCCTCGCGGCGATCGCCGCCGTCATAAGCCTGGCGGCGTCCCCGGCAACCCTTATCCCGATGTCCGCCGCTGTGACGCCTTTCCCCGGCAGTGCAGTATCCTCCCCTGCTGACATCCCGCATACGGCGCCATCGGTGCCGGACACCGCGGATCCTTCGTCGGCGTCCTCGGTATCCGACCCGTGGACCACGGTCACCTCGCCGGAAACTTCGCCGTCCCTGCCGGGTCCGGACGACACGTCCGTTCCCGGAGCCACGGTGACTGATCCGCCCGCATCGAATAGCCTGCCGGATGCCCGGGTATCCGGCATCTTCATCGCCCCCGAGCTGACCTCCGACGCCACACAGGAGGAATGGAACACGGCTGTCTCCGCCATGGGCGCCGTCGGCATCGACACTCTGATCGTGCAGTATTGTCTGCAGACCGATCCTCAGAACGGCAGACAGGCCTATTTTCCCTATTCCGCCAGTGATACGACCGCCGGCGCCGCCAATCACCCGCTGCGCCGCCATCAGATCGGCTACATCCTCTCGGCCGCAAAGGAGGCGGGTATGACGGTCTATCTCGGCCTGCAGCTCGCCGAAAACGAATGGTTCAACCAGAACCTGTATCGCAGCGCCGCCTGGCTGGGCAGCCAAAAACAGCTCTCCCTGAACCTGGCGAATGAGCTGTGGCAGGTCTTCGGCGACACCTACGGCAGTGTGATCGCGGGATGGTATCTGCCCTTTGAATTCGAATCCTCGGCGGAATACTATTATGAGGACGCCGCCTGCACCATTCCCCACGACTATTTCCCGCAGCTCGCCTCGTCTTATTACAATCCGCTGACAACCGCGCTGAAAAGCCACAACGGTTACGGCTCCAAATCGATTATGATATCTCCCCTAATGTATTGGGCCGACGATAAAGCCGCCTGGAGCCGTCATCTGACCACCGTGCTGACGGATGCGAAAATTGATATCGTCGTTCCGCAGGACGGCATCGGATTCGGCACCCAGACTCACGACACGATCGGCGATTGGTACCGCGTTACCAGAGCCGCTGTGAACGCCCTCAACACGGGGCGGAACCAGCCAGTTGCGCTCTGGGGCAACTGTGAAAACTACGCTCGTCTGCGCAATCCAAATGAAACCGATCCGATCGAACGCATCAAGCCCATGGCAATCGGCAAGTTTATCGACAGCCTGAACATCGTCCGGCCATATGTGGATGCTCTCGTCACCTTCAGCATCCACCGCTGGAGCACGGCATTCGAATCCGACCGGGCGCTGGGTGTTAACCAGTCCTATTACGACGCCTACAAGCGCTATGTGACCACCGGCGAGCGAAGTGCCAGCAAAACCGACGGCTATTATGTCCATATCCGGCCCGCGCAGGGGCAGACCCTGATTTTCAACCCGTATGCGAACGCCGGACTGACCGACGGGCTGGCCGGAGACAGCCGCGACTGGGGCCTCTATAAGGGTATCTCCTCCCCCGGCAATCAGCCTTTTGTCCTGGAAATCCGGTTCGACGATCCGATACTCCTCTCCGGGATCACAACCGGATTTCTGGAGGAGGGCAGCGCCGGCATCGCCCTGCCCGGACAGGTGACATACGAATATATGGTCCGCTCGGGCAGTCAGGATCAGATTCTGACCTACACGACCCTCTCGACCGTCGTCCCGTCAGGCTCGGGCACCGTCGCATCATCGGCCGCACCGGCGGTACCCTGCACCGCCGACGGCATCCGCATCACCATCACGCCCGGCGGCGAATGGACCTTTATTGACGACATTTGGGTCATTTAAAGCATACAAAAAGGCCGGGAATTGGTTTCTCCATTCCCGGCCCCTGTTTTTCCTTGGTTATGGCTTCCGGTACATACTCGCATCCCAGGGGATGTTCGGATCGTAGTCCTCGGGGGGACGATGCCCCGGCGCCGTCAGATACCACCACACACCAAACCGGTCGACCACTTCGGCCGCGCACGGACTCCAGGGCAGCGGCCCCGGCGGCATCCGCACAGTGCCGCCCTCGCTCAGCAGGACGAAAGCCCTTTGTACCTCGTCCTCGCTGTTAAAATCGACCCCCAGCTGCACGATGGAGTCTTCCCCATGGCCTTCCGACGCCTCGACGACCGACAGAAATTCCCTTCCGTCTTTACACAACTCGGAATGAAAATACGAGCCATCCGGATTCAGAACGTGATAGCCCAATTTCAGACCGAACGCCTCCCGGTAAAGCGCAGCCGCTTCCACGCTGTTACTAACGTACAGGCCTGTTCCGATTCTCATAAGCCCTCTCCCTTGTCAATCCAACTCCTCGTCGTCGCTGTCCGGCGGAATAGGGCCATATTTGTCCTCAAAGGCCTCTACAAGTTCCCGCATCCGGAATTCGATCTCTTTATTGACAGACCGCCCATTGCGGCGGGCAACCACCTTCAGCTTCCGCATAACCTCCGGGTCCAGACGCAGCGGATAGGGATTGAGCCGTTCTTTCAAATCGATTCCTCCTCCAATGGATATCTCTAGTATATCCATTGGATTTCGAAAATAATAGCAGCCAAATGGATATCAATTGGATGTTTACTTTTCCTTTTTCTTGTGGTATCATGAAATCGGACCATATACGAAGACTTGACGTATAGGGGGATATATCGATGATGAGCCATGAGGATAAAAGGAAGCTGTCTCTTGCCAAGGCCTATGCGAAACTGGCCGACACATCGCCCGAAAAGGCACGCCTCGTCTTGGAATATATGCAGAATCGCCTGAAAACGATGAAAAAGGATACGGAATCAAAATCCTCCTCTAAATAAAAGAAAGGCCGGTTTCCGCATGTCACGTAAACCCGCCAATAATG
>CABQAA010000085.1 GCA_902461995.1 uncultured Oscillospiraceae bacterium
CCGATGAGCTGCCGCGGCGCGTATATCGGCGGATGCGGCCGGACGCCGTTTGAGCCTTTTTTCTCTTTTCTTACGAATAGCCGCGGCCGCTCCAATAAGTACGCCGCAGCAGATTGAAACAGAAAAGGACCGATGCGGATCCCGCATCGGTCCTTTCGCTATGGTTGCTTTCTGCCCCCCGGCGGATCTCCTTCTGTGCCGTTACGCCGCCGGCAGCCGCCGCAGATCCTCGCCGCGGCGGCGGGTGACGGCCCGATGGATGAAAAAGATATACGGCAGGCCGAGATTCGTCTCCAGCAGGGAATTGACGATCAGCGGACCGAAGCCATTGGCGCGGATTCCCGTGATCAGCAGGATAAATTCCCACGCAAATTGCACCAGCACGCCGATGGCCAGAATCCAGAGAAGCGGATACCTCTCTTCTTTCGGCACCCGGATGTTGTGCAGGCACAGGATCGCATACCCCACGAAGAGAAGCAGGGCCATGAGGCCGTGATAGGCGCCGGTCCCTCTGGAAATAGTGATGGGAGCGAAACTGCTGCCGAAGTTCTGACTGAGCAGGGCCACGGCCAGCCAGCCGGCTACAATGAGCAGCGACCATTCCAGCGCATGGCCGTCCCGGTCGAGCCACAGCCAAATCCAGACGAAATTCGTGAACCCGTAACTCATGCTCAGCCAGAGCAGAAACCAGAACGGATCGGCACCGTGCACCTCTCTGGTGCCGAGCAGCAGATAAAATCCGCCGTAGTCCACCAAAAAATACAGCAGGCCGCCGAACAGGCCAAACAGCGCCGCCAGATATTTACGGCAGACCATCAGCACACCGAACAAAAAGAGCAGAAATCCGATATCCAGCAGGATATAGAGCAGATTGAGCGCACGAGAGGGAACCACTTCCATGACCATGACACTTCCTTATCGGCCGGGCGGCTTAGAAATTGCTGCCGTCGTAGCCCCAATGTGACACTTCTTCATATTTGACATAGATCCTATCAGATGGAATATTCAGCTCCTTGTTGAGCAGGGCGGTCACGGCCGCGGTCATTTTATCATAGGCGGCCGGGTCGGCGGAGCCGTACAGCTTGACCTCCACAAAAGCGGCGGGACGATCATCCCCCCGGAAATACAGGCGGCAGCGATCCTCGAACGTGAGCATCAGCCAGTCTTCACTCTTGCGCAGGATAGGCATGAGCTCACCAAAGGTGGTTTTGAGCCGGGCCTCCTGTTCGGGCGAGATGGTGACATTCACTTTGGTCTGGATACAGGGCATAATCCTTCCTCCTTTATGATAAATGAGCGGTTTCCCGCAAAAGGGCGGTCCATTCAGCCGGACGGAAACCGGGCAGGGCGCGGTTCCCGATGACCAGCAGTGGACGCCGGACCAGCATGCCGTCCGACGCAAGCAGCTCGAGCTGTTCCTCCTCGCCAAGGCCCGGCAGGCGCTCTGCCAGGTTCATCGAGCGGTACAGCAGGCCGCTTGTGTTGAAATAGCGTTTGAGGGGCAGACCGGCTTCCCGGCTCCAGAGACGAATTTCCGCCGCCGTCGGGCGATTCTCCTTGATGTGCCGCTCGGTAAAAGCGAGACCTTGTTCCTGCAGCCAGGCTCTGGCCTTTTGGCAGGTGGAACAGGGCGGATACAGAATCAGCGTGATCGGGTCCATAGGTCAGCATCCTTTCGCGGGGTTATTCCCCGATGATTTTGACGAGCGCGTGCTTATCCCGCATGCCGTCGAATTCATAGTAAAAAATCTGCTCCCAGGTGCCGAAATCCAACCGGCCCTCCGTGATGGCCACCACCACTTCCCGCCCCATGATCGTCCGCTTGAGATGGGCATCGGCGTTGTCCTCATATCCGTTGTGGGCATACCGGTCGTAAGGCTTTTCTGGGGCCAGGCCTTCGAGCCAGGTCTCGAAATCGCGGTGGAGGCCGCTTTCGTCGTCGTTAATAAACACACTGGCCGTGATATTCATGGCGTTGACCAGCACAAAGCCTTCGCGGACGCCGCTCTCCCGCACCGCTTGTTCGACATTCGGCGTGATGTTGACGAGACCTCGGCGGGCCGGCAGATGGAACCACAGTTCTTTGCGGTAGCTCTTCATGGGATCCCCCATTTCCTTTTTCTCCCAGTATAGCAGATTCCGGACCGGGGAACAAGACCTGCGGCGGCAGGATCGAAAAAAAGACGGCCTACCGCATGGGCGGACCGACTTGTCGGAACAAATAAGGGCAACCGCCTTAAATCCGGTGACTGCCCTTTAGAATTAGGTGTTTTCCCATTCTTTTTTCAAAATCGCGTACTGATAGGTGTTTTCATATTTGGGCGTACCGTCCGGATTGTTAACGAAAGAAATAAATTCACGAAAAAGACCTTCTCTTCTCATATTCAGCTTTTCGCAAAGCTTCTGAGAAGCGAGATTGTCATCCTCCGTATAGGCATAAATACGTCTGGCCCTTTTCTTATGAAATAGATAGTCAAAAAAAGCATAGGCGGCTTCATATGCATAGCCTTTCCCCTGATAATCCGCATGCAGCATCCAGCAAGGGCTGAACGTATCCCCCGCATCCTCATCCGGATGCGCAAAAATTTCGCCAATCACCTTATTGGAGCCTCTCAGGCATATGGCAAAATCGTATTCATGGTCTTTGCTGCGTTTTCGCGCCTCCTCTCGTGCTTCGTCAAGAGAAGTCAACGCCATGTCTAAAAAACAGTTTACAGATGGGCTTGCACGATATGCCAGCATATCTCCCGCGTCGCTTTCACAAAAGGGTCTAAGAGTAAGCCGCTCTGTGTGAATAGCCATCGTCTCGTAACCTCCAAAATGATTTGTCATTTTGATAAGGACACGCTATGGACATACTTAAAACAACAACGGAGTGCTGTCCGGCTGTACTCATAGCGACTGGAAGGATTTGTCCCGCCCCTTGCTTTTGAGCGCCGTATCCCCTATACTGATGAAAACGACATTTAAGCGGAGGCGGAACCATATGGAAGACCGGCGCTTTGTCAAAAACGATCAGGGATTTGTCTGCGGACACTGCGGAAAAACCGTTGAACCGCTCGGCTATACCTCCCGCAACCACTGTCCGCACTGTCTCTATTCCCTGCATGTGGACGTCTTTCCCGGAGACCGGCAGAACCCCTGCCGGGGCCTGATGGAACCGGTCGGGCTCGAGATCTCTCCGAAAAAGGGGTATGTCATCCGGTTCCGCTGCACCAAATGCGGGGGCGAGGGACGGAACAAGGCCGCGAAGGACGACGATTTCGATCTTCTGCTCCGTCTGTCCGCCAGAGAACCTTAATCCCCGTCGGGCAGATGCAGTGCCGGCCAGCGGACAGTAATGGTCAGTTTATTCTGTATCAGAAGCGCTTCGGTTTCCCCGCCCATCTGCACCGCCAGGCGGTGTACGATCGCCAGGCCCAGGCCGGTGTCCTGTCCGGTGCGCATTTTGTCAGCGGTGAAAAACCGGTCGAACAGGTGCGCGACGTCCTGCGGGAGCAGACCCGGCGCCAAATTGGTAAAGCAGGTGATCACCATCCCGCCTTCCTGAAACGCCCGGATGTGCAGATCACCCGCGCCATGCTTGATGGCGTTTTGAAACAGATTCGTGTAAATACGCTGTACGGCCTGGGCATCGGCCAGGATGGGGGGCAGCCCCTCCGCAACGTCCAGTACCGCGTCCCGGTCCGCCCCGGCAAAATCGGCGTAAAAAGCCGCCGCCAGCTCGCAGACCAGCGTTCCTACCGCCACCGGTTCCTTTTCCAGCGTGTATCCCCCGGCCTCCAGGCAGGAAAGGTCGTAAAACCCGGTCACAAGGGCCTGCAGGGCCCGGGCGCGGTTTTCCACGATGCCGAGATATTCGCGGCATTCCTCCGGCGTGGTTCCGTCGGCGTTGATGAGCTGTAAATACCCCAGAATCGAGGTCAGAGGGGTGCGCAGATCGTGGGAGATATTCGCGATCTCCTGCCGCCGCTGCTGTTCCTGCCGCTGATGCCGGATATCGCTTGCCTGCCGCTCGCTGAGCAGAGCGTTGATCTCTTCGAGCAGCCGTTCCAGATCCCGGTCGGGCACCCCCAGTTTCAGACGTTCGTTGGTCTGTATGCGCCTCAGATTTTCCAAAGAACGGCGCGCTTTGTGCAGATTTTGCTTATATAGAATCAACGCGGTACCGCAGACCGCGAGCAGCAGCACCAGTACGGCGATGATCCATCCGGTGATTCCCATGACCGCACCCCCTCCGGCGTTTAGTATAGCATGTTTTGTGCAGGATGGCCAGAAGCCCTGTTAAAAGGCGGGAGTGCCGCAAGGATCTTTCCCTTGCGGCACTCCCCCTTTTAGTTAATTTCCTTTTTGCGGTAGAAAAAGATGCCAATGAGAGTGGTCGCGAGTGCATAGGTGCCGCCGACGATCAGGCATTTGAACATCGTGTCCTGCGTCAGCTCATCCCGCAGAACGAGATCGAACAGCGGGGAAAGCAGCCATTCCCGCACGGTGTTGAGTTTTGGATAATAGTAGGCGGCAAATTGAAGAATAACGGGCAGGAGCCCGAAAAAGCCGACATAGCCAAGGGTATAGACCGTGCTGCTTTTGACGTGGAAGGCGAGCATATTGCCGAAGCACAGACCGCCAATCCAGAGCGGCAGACTGGCGAGCAGCCGCTCTCCGACCATACGGAGCATCTCCCAAACGGACACATCCTTCACCGGTCCAAGGATCAGGATGCCGGCACCGAGGATCACGGCCAGGATCACGAAAAGGCTGGCAAACGCCACGAGAATCTGGGTGATGAGCTTGCCGAGATACACGCTCGCCCGAGGCATGCCGAAGGCGACGGTGTTCTTCATTGTTTGATTTTTATATTCCTCCGAGAACACCATATCGACAAATGCCAGACAAAAGTAGAGACCGATCGGCAGCATGTTGAGAGTCAGAACGGTGATGCCGTCAAATCCAACTCGCTCGTCCATAGCAAGGCCATGATTGGAAACCGCGAATAAAATCACGGCTGCGAGGCCAAGGGCCACGATGATGCTGGTGAACAGATACGGATAGAGGCGATGACGGGTTTTATACAGTTCGCTTTTGATCATGCGCAGCATCACACATCCCTCCTTTCCTCGTCAGCCGGATGGGACCGGCTGATCAGCCGCAGGAAATAATCTTCGAGATTGGTGCCGCGGGTGTTGATCGTCTGCACCCGCACGCCGTCCGCGGCAAAGGCCTCCGTCACCTTCATCGGATCTTCCAGGAAGGCGTAAATCCGGATCCGGTTTTCGGGCAGGATTTCGTACGACGAGCAGTACAGGCGGCTTTCCAGGCTCACGGCCGCTTTGGGCGCATCGTCAACCGTGAGTTCCAGGCATTCCCGGCAGCATTCCTCGATATCCTTTGCGGAAATCTGCTGCAGCATATGCCCTCCGTCGATGAATCCGTAATGGGTCGCAAGATTGGACAGTTCGCTGAGGATGTGGCTCGAAATGAGAATGGTGATCTGCCTTTCGGCGTTCAGCCGCAGCAGCAGATCGCGGAACTGCACGATGCCCATCGGATCAAGGCCGTTGATCGGCTCGTCGAGAAGCAGCAGATCGGGGCTGCTCATAATCGCAAGGGCCAGGCCCAGCCGCTGTTTCATCCCGAGAGAGAAATGCTTAAATTTCTTGTTCTTCGTATCGTCCAGACCGACGAGGCGCAGGGACTCCCGCACACAGTCCCGGCCGGTAATACCCCGCTGCAGGCGATAGGTCTCGAGGTTTTGCTCCGCGTTCAGAAAGGGATAAAAGCTCGGCGTCTCAATGACCGCGCCGATCCGCTGCCGCATCCGTCCGAGAGCGCACGGGTTCGATTCCCCGAACAGCTCGATCTCTCCGCCGGTCGGGAAGCTTTGGGAGGTGACCATCCGCATCAGGGTGGTTTTTCCTGCTCCGTTTTTTCCTACCAAGCCGTATATCTGGCCCCGCTCAACCCGCATGTCCACGTGGTCCACCGCCATCGCGGTGCCGAACCGCTTGCACAGGCCCCGCGTGACCAGCACATTCTCTGCCATAAAGTTCATCCTTCCATCTGAGATTGTCCTCAGTATAGTCCCCCGCCTTCAAAAAGCCTTAAAGGAAATCTAAAGAAACTCTAAAGCTCACATCGTCTCTCGTGGCTCCCTCATGTATATGCGCGCTCCCGTTATCCATCCGGACGGTTAAGAAAATATCCATTGATATCTTCTCGCCTATATGGTATATTAAAAGTGTTATGCATAATGTTATGCCTACCGTTGACGGTAATACGGTATCCGGCTGCGATCCAGCCATGGCGGCGTGGAAACAGGACGCAGAGTGTCCTCAGAGGATGGACAAACTCCAGATTTTTTCTAAAAGAGATGATCTTCATGCCAGACGATATGGAAACAAATTTACCCAAAATAGAAGAACAAGAAGAGTCGGACACGGCCCCTCTATCCTCGACCCAAGAACCCGAAGACAGCCATCCGCCGGTATCCTCGGAAACCACCGAGACATGCCGCGAGGCCGCCCAGTATCGCCCGGCCAAACGCCGCCATCGGGTTCTCCGCTGGTGTCTCGGCGTTCCGGCCGGGCTGATTTTCTGTTTTCTCATCGCTTTCTTTGGAATGCTGTATATTCCTCTTTTTCGGGATACGCGAGACTGGTACGTCATGATGACCTATCACACCTCGAACCCTTGGCTGGCTACCGCCTTCCTTCCCCGTTCCACGGTGGAGGAAATCCTCGATTCCCACAAGGTGGTGGCGCCGGACGGCAATACGGACCCCAATCAGATAAAACCAGTGGGGCCCGCTCCTGCATCTCCCTCTTCGGCTTCCGATCCAACCGGGACAAATCCGTCGGATTCTACGCCCGATCCCACGCCGCCGGAACCGGTCCGGCTGCCGGCTTTCGGGACCTCCGAGGTGTATCCCGGCACCGTGGTCTATGAGAACGAGGGCGTCCAGATCCTGGAAATCGGTTTGAAAAAGACGACGGCTCGACTCATTCAGGTGGCGGATCCTTCTCGGGTATTCTTGGGAGTTACCAATCAGTTGGAAAAACGGGGACAGCGACTGCCGGATATGTGCGCATCCAATGACGCTCTGTGCGGCATCAACGCCGGAGGCTTTGACGATCCCGGCGGCGTCGGTCACGGAGGCACCCCCATCGGGATCGTGGTCCAGAATTCCCGGATTGTGTATACCGACGGGGCGAAAACCCACGACGTAGTGGGTTTTAATCAGAACAACGTGCTGGTTCTGGGCAATTTCACCGACGAACAGATCCTGGAAGCCGGCATCCGTGACGCTATGAGCTGGAGTCCTTTTCTGATCGTCAACGGAAAAAAGGCACAGACGTACGGTATGGCAGAAGGGCAGAATCCCCGCTCCGCCATCGGCCAAAGGACCGATGGTCTGGTACTGATGCTGGTAGCCGATGGACGGCAGGCCGGAATGCCCGGCGCCGATCTGAAACTGATGATGAATATTCTATACGAATACGGCGCTTATAACGCCGCCAATCTGGACGGCGGCACCTCCTCCACCGTCGTGGTGGAGGGCAAGGTCATCAACAGTATCTGCAACCCGGCCATCGCGAATCATGGGCGGCTTCTGCCCAACGGATGGATGATACGGAAGCCAGAAACCGAATAGACTCTGATCCCCTCAAAAAACATGACGCGGCATGTGGGCGGATGATGATGGCGCGGAGTGGAGAGTCCTTACGATTCCCTCTCCCTTCCGAACCTTTTTTGACAGTATGATGCGGGCCACATTGGTGGCCCGCATATCTTTTTTAAGAGCATTATTTTCTCCGATGCCTGCCTCTCGCGGCATTTGTCCTCTTGTGAGCAGCTTCCGCGGCAGGTCAGTCCTCCTGCATTTTGAAGCCGATGCCCCACACGGTTTTGATATACCCGTTATCCGGATCGGCCTGCGCGAGCTTGGAGCGCAGGTTGCTGATGTGCACATTGACCGTATTGTCGTCCCCGATATAGGGATCCTCCCACACCGATTCAAACACGTTCGCGCGGGTGAACACCTTTTTCGGGTGGGAGAGCAGCAGGCGTAAAATTCCGTATTCCCGGGCCGTCAGGGAAATCTCCCGGCCTTTGACCGTCACCTGCCGCCCCTCCGGATCGAGAACCAGTTCTTTGAAACGCAGC
>CABQAA010000086.1 GCA_902461995.1 uncultured Oscillospiraceae bacterium
CATCGGTCTCGGCGGCGCCGTCACCTTCAAAAACGCCCGAAGGGCGGTGGAGGTTGCCTCCGTCCTGCCTTCCGACGCGCTCCTGCTCGAAACCGACGCCCCGTATATGGCGCCGGTGCCCTATCGCGGCCGTCGCTGCGATTCGGGCATGATCGCGGCCACCGCCGCCCGGATCGCGGAGATCCGGGGGGTGACAGTCGGCGCCCTGCTCGATCAGACCAGAGAAAACGCCTGCCGCCTGTTCGGCATATCTCCGGCATAAACCGAGACCGCCGCCAATGTATTGGCGGCGGTCTCGGTTTTTATTCCCGATATTTTTCGCGATACCAATCGAGCACTTTGGGAAGCCCGGTTTCCAGGGTGTACTCCGTCCGGTAGCCGAGCAGCTGGGCGGCTTTTTCGCCGCTCGCCCGCATCCGGCGGACATCCGCCTTCCGTCCGGGACGGGTTTCGATGGGACCGGTATAGCCGTAATAGGCCGCGATCTTCTCCACCAACTCCCGCATGGAGATCTCCCGGCCGGTGCCGATGTTGACCACCTGGCCGCGGGACGCCTCGTTTTCATAGACGGTCTGGAATGCGCGGGTGGTGTCCCCGACAAACACGAAATCCCGCGTCTGTTCCCCGTCCCCCTCCAGAATGGGCGGCAGCCCCTGCAGGATCCGCCGGGCGGTCTGGGGAATGATCGCCGCGTAATCCCCGTCGTTCTGCCGGGGTCCGTAGTTGTTGAAGGGCCGGACGATCGCCACATCCAGATCCAGCACGTTCCGGAAGGACAGGGCCATCATGTCGGCGGCGACCTTTCCGGCTGCATAGGGGGTGGTGGGATAGAGCGGATGGTTCTCGTCCATCGGCTCGTACACCACCGTTCCGTAGGCCTCGGAGGTGGAGGCGTGGATCAGGGTGGCGAATACCCCCATTTTCAGCAGGGTCAGCAGGGTGCGCATGATATCCACATTCACCTGATAGGCATCGATCGGATTGAAAAAGGAGTATTTGAGCTGGAGAGTGGCCAGGTTGAAGACCACCTCGATCCCCTCCCGCTCCATCACCGCCTGCATCACGCCGAACTGCCGGGCATCGTCCCGTATAACGACCAGCCGATCGCCATAGGTACGCCGGGCGGACTCCAGGTTTTCCATCTTGCCCAAAAAGAAGTTGTCCACCACCACGACCTTCGCCGCCCCCTCCGCCAGCAGGCGGTCGGTCAAATGGGAGCCGATGAAGCCGGCGCCGCCGGTGACGAGTACGGTCTTTCCTTGGATGCGGGGCATAGCCGTTCCTCCTGTAAAATTACTGTGCGGCGACCGCGGCGATGCCCGCTTCACAGCGTTTCATCGCGTCCAACGTGCGCTGGAGCAGGGTGTCCAGCTCCCATCCGAGCATCTCGGCCCCCCTGGCGATGACGTCCCGGGAACAGCCGGCGGCGAAGCTGGGGGTCTTAAACTTTTTCTTCAGCGATTTCAGTTCCATATCCTGCACGCTGCCCGACGGGCGCATCCGCGCCGCCGCCCCGATCAGGCCGGTCAGCTCGTCCACGGCGAAGAGGACCTTTTCCATCTCGTGCTCGGGCGCCACATCCGACACGATCCCGTATCCGTGACTAACCACCGCATGGATCAGACGCTCATCCGCCCCGTTTTCTTCTAGGATTTCCCGTGCTTTGACGCAGTGCTGGTCCGGATACCGCTCATAGTCTACATCGTGGAGGAGACCGACGAGACCCCAAAAATCCGCCTCGTCCCCGTAACCAAGCTCCCGGGCAAAATCCCGCATCACCGCTTCCACCGTCACCGCGTGCTGCAGATGAAAGGGTTCCTGGTTGTATGCCTTCAAGAGCGCTGCCGCTCCGTCCCGTGTCAGTTCCATGCCGATCGGCCTCCTTCTGTTGGTTCTTGGATCATCATACCCCTGTCCGCCCCGCCTTGTCAAACATTTCTCGCCCGTTTCACCTCCTTTTACTTGACAAAGATGCATATTCGCGGTATGCTTTCATATCATAGTGATTAGATAGGATTTGAAGGAGGTCTTCTCATGTCCCATATTGCACGCGATATCACCGCGTTGATCGGCCGCACCCCCCTGCTGGATCTCGGCCGATATACGAAAAAACGCGACATTCCCGCTGTCCTGCTGGCCAAACTGGAATATCTCAATCCGGCCGGCAGCGTGAAGGACCGGGTGGCCTGCGCCCTGATCGAGGACGCGGAGAAGACCGGCCGCCTCGCGCCCGGCGCGGTCATTGTGGAGCCCACCAGCGGCAACACCGGCATCGGCCTCGCCGCGGTGGCCGCCTCCAAAGGATACCGTGTTATCCTGACCATGCCCGAAACCATGAGCGTGGAACGCCGCAGCCTGCTTGCGGCTTACGGTGCGGAAATCGTCCTGACCGAAGGGGCAAAAGGCATGACCGGTGCTATCGCTAAGGCAACCGAAATCGCGGGTTCCACGCCCGGTGCCTTCATTCCCGGCCAGTTCGAAAACCCGGCCAATCCCGCCGCCCATTTCGCCACGACCGGCCCGGAAATCTGGGACGACACCGACGGACGGGTGGACATCTTCGTTGCAGGAATCGGTACGGGCGGAACCGTGACGGGTGTGGGGCGGTATCTCAAATCCCGGAATCCTGAAATCCGGATCGTGGGCATCGAACCCGCGGACTCCCCCGTTTTGACCGAAGGCAAGGCGGGTCCCCATAAAATTCAAGGGATCGGCGCGGGCTTTATCCCCGACAACCTCGACCGGGATATTCTCGATGAGGTCCTGACCGTCACGAACGAAGAGGCGTTTGCCGCCGGCCGGGCCGTCGCCCGGGAGGAGGGGATTCTGGTCGGCATCTCGTCCGGTGCCGCCATCGCGGGAGCCGAACGGCTGGCCCGGCGGCCGGAAAACAAGGGCAAGCGGATCGTCGCCCTGCTGCCCGATACGGGGGACCGGTATCTGTCCACCCCGCTGTTCGCCGATCTGGAGGCCCGATAAGCGGCCCGGACGCATCAAATGGAAAGGGACGTTGCCTGTGGCTCATCATTCGACCATCCGGACCGTTATGGCCGCCATGAGCGGCGGCGTGGACAGCGCCGTGGCCGCCTCCCTGCTGATGGAGCAGGGGTATGAGGTACGGGGCGCCACTCTGCTGCTCCGCTCGGATTCGGGCGCCGCGACGGACGATTCCGACGAATCTCCCAAAACCTGCGGATCTCTGGCGGATATCGAGGATGCGAAGGCCGTGGCCGCGCGCCTCGGCATCCCTCACGACGTATTCGACTTCACCGGCCTGTTCCGAGAGACCGTCGTCGAGAAATTCGGCCGCGTATACGCGGCCGGCGGCACCCCCAACCCCTGCATCGACTGCAACCGCCATCTGAAATTCGGCGCCCTGCTCGAACGGGCAGAGGCCCTCGGCGTGGACGCGGTCGCGACCGGCCATTACGCGCGGATGGAGGAGGATCCCAAAACCGGGCGGATGCTGCTCAAAAAAGCCTTGGATGCCTCCAAGGATCAGAGTTACGTCCTTTACTCCCTGACCCAGCGGCAGCTGAAGCATATCCTCTTCCCGCTCGGCCGTCTGCAGAAAACCGACGTACGAGCTTATGCGGAGGCGCACGGCTTTGAAAACGCGCAAAAACCCGACAGTCAGGACATCTGCTTCGTTCCGGGCGGAGATTATGTCCGCTTCCTGGAGGAGAAATTGGGCCTGCCCAATCCGCCCGGCTCCTTTCTCGATACCGAGGGGCGGGTTCTCGGAACCCATCGGGGGTTTCTCCATTACACCATCGGGCAGCGCAAGGGCCTCGGTCTCTCCTTCGGGGAGCCCCGCTTTGTGGTCTCCAAGGACGCCGCGGCCGGCTCCGTCACGCTTGGGACCGGGGAGGCGCTTCTGTCCCGCACCCTGATGGCAGAGGACGTCAACCTGATCGCGCTGCCGGACTTGACCGCGCCCCTGCGGGTGACGGCGAAAACCCGCTACCGCCAGACCGAATCCCCGGCCCTGCTGGAGCCCTGCGGGGATTCCCGCATCCGCCTGACCTTCGATCAGCCGCAGCGGGCGGTCACGCCCGGCCAGGCCGTCGTCTTTTATCGGGACGACATCGTCATCGGCGGCGGCACCATTATCTAACACGAATCCCCTCTGCCTCGGCAGGGGGAATTTTTTCGGTTTATCCGCTGCTCCCGACGAGCGGACGGCCCCGGAGGGCCCTGCATCCGCCCGGATAGGAGCGGATCAGTAGGTTGACAAATCCAGGCAAAATCGCTCCATTTGCCCCGATTTCGCCGATTTTGGACTTTTGATCTTTCGCCGGGATTACGATATGATAAACGCAAGGCCTTAATATGAAAGTAAAGGATTGACAAACATGGACAAAAGAATGCCCACTCTCGTCAAGCGTCTCCTGATCATTATCCCCTGCATCATCGTGCTTCTCATCCTGGTTTTTGGCTGCTTCGACATCGTACCCGCCGGTTATAAGGGCGTCAAACTCACCATGGGCGCCGTCAGCGATACCGTGCTCGACGAAGGGGTGCACTTCAAGCTTCCGTTCATAAACCAGGTCGTCCATGTGGACGCCAGGGTCAAGAAGTATACGGTGGACGGAGAAACCTCCGCCAGCAAAGACATGCAGTCCATCACCACCAATGTGGCGGTGAACTATCGGGTGGACGGCGCCAACGTGGATGAGCTCTATCAGAACCTGAGTCTCAACTACGAGGATACCATCATCGCCCCGGCCGTGTCCGAGTGCATCAAATCCGTGACTTCCAAGTACACGGCGGAGGAAACGATTACCCGCCGCAGCGATATTTCCGCGGAAATCAAAGACATGCTCAAGACGAGATTGAACGACAAGTACATATTCGTTGACAGCCTGAACATCACCGACCTGACTTTCAGCGCCGCCTTCGACAAGGCGATCGAGGAAAAGCAAGTCGCGGAGCAAAACGCCCTGAAAGCCAAATACGACCTGGACCGGATCAAAACCGAGGCGGAGCAGGCCGTCATCAAGGCCCAGGGTGAGGCGGAAGCCATGCGGATCAAGAACGAGACGTTGACCGACAGCATCATCGAGCTGGAGTTCCTGAACAAATGGGACGGCCACATGCCGACCTACTACGGCGGCGATGCCGATCTGCTGCTCTCCCTCGACCCAGAAAAAACGAAATAACCCAAGAAAAGCGGCGCATGCAGAAGCATGCGCCGTTTTTTCTTATGAATTCGTCTGCGGCCGCTCGGCCTCAACCCTGTTTTCTCCGTCCGTGAAATAAATCGTATACTCCACATCCGGATCGATCGGAATGCGGATATCGAGCTCCGCGGACTTGCCGAAAAGGGTGAAAAACGCTGTCCAAATATGCGCTTCCTTGACCTGTATCTCGATCGTATCGCCCGATATCTGGTAGGAATACCCCGTCAGGACGTAGCCGCTGACGCCGATCCAGACTTTCATATGAATTTCATCTTCCGATTTTTCATAAGACCATACTCTTGCGCTACCAGCGTTTACGGTTTTGACCGCCAAACAGCTGGCCACGATGTAAACGGTCAGCAGCGCGGCCAGGGTGATGAGGATGCCCAGCAGAATTTTCTTTTTCATGATTGTTGGCTCTCTCCATTCCCATCATGATTTGCTGCATAACAACTGGATGAGATGACCATCCTTAGTCCTGCGGCTCCGACGAAGCCCGGTTATTCGATTAGAGAGGAATATGGTAGGTCTCCCGCTCTTCCTGTCCGTCTCTTACGACGGTGACCTCGAAAATCATCTCGAGTTCCGACTGGGCCGTTATATTCCATATACGGTTGTCGATGGTATACGCGGAAAAAGGCCGTTTTCCCGTCATGGCGGCTTCCAGTTTTTCCTTGAGTGCAGCTTCGTCTATTTCGGGAATAGAACACTGCTCGAATATGCCAACGTTGGGTGCGGCATAACCGACGAACTCACCGTCATCCGTCAGCATGACAAACGCGATATCCGCGCTTTTATACCCGGCGATTTCCCGGCTGTAGCCGAATGTATGCACGTTGGTATCCTGCGTATAGGTGTGATTGACAAATGTATACAAATCAAAGGGAATATACGCTTTGAGGAAGGTTTCCGCAATGTTTTTTAATTCGTCCTCGTTTTTCACAGCGGATACGACGCGGTCCGAATCCATGCCCTTATAAAAGCCTCGGATGCTTCCATCCCCATGATCATAGATAAACTGATTGCCCTCCTTGTCGGCATACACATCCATCTGACGGTTTTCCATCTCGTTTTCTTTTGTTCCAATCAGCTGTAGTTCAGACGCCGCATCTTCGATCCGCGGGGGAATATGGATGGTCTCGGGTGCTTGAGAAGACGCTCCGTCAATTTGCCGCGACGGCATGGACGCAGGTGGGGCCAACTCGGAACAGCCGGGTGCAAGCCACAGGAAGCCTGCCAGCGTCAAGAAAAATGCAGCTTTCCTTAAATCCATCCTAAACACCTCCTGCCTAATTTTAAACAATGAGCCGTTGCCCGCATTCCGTCACAAGCCGGATCATCCATCCGTGAGCTTCAATTCGACTTGCGGTGAATCCGGCGGTATTGCCATTCCAAACAGATAATGCCTTTCCATTCCGGTGAGATATCGCCCATATTCCGGGGACAACCGCTTCCACTTGATGATTTGATACCCTAGACCATAATAGCATATCGTCCCGCCGTCGTCATAACGGACAGTGTGAATCGCCAGGATCGGTTTTTGACCGGCAGCCACGCGATGATAGTCAACTTGATAAAAAATGCCGGACAAGGTGAAAAACAGTACAAGACAGATCAGAATGACAATGACCGCTTTGTTTTTCAGAATTTTCTTGATCACAGGCCGCTCCTTTCGTTTTTAGGAAGTTAATTTTTGTGCAGTCGAACCTCGAATCAAACGATTATCCGTGCCTCCATGAAAGAGTAAATGATAAACGCCAACCCAGTAATCTGCGTCAGTGCATGCTTCCCCGACACTTTTTCCGCGTTCCCCTGCCGCAATAAAAAATTCTTTTGTCCACGTATTGGCTTGATCACAATTCACAGCATCTTGGAAACCTATCACCGTTTTGGCTCCTCTGTCAAAAGTGGCATTTACTAAATTATCGGCAGAAGCACCACCCGCTCCCGTTGAGCAGGCTGAGTACAGTACCAGTCTCATGTCGTTTAATCGTGAACTGCTCCAAGATAAAACATCCGATCTGGTCAGATCGCCGTCTCCAAGTACGATACGATTCTGGGCGCCATGAGATCGAATAACTAGATAGCTCGAATGATCATAGTACCATTCGATATTGTTTACAGAGGTATCAATCGATTGATTCCATTGACTATAGCCTATGCAGGCCGCTGGATTGCTAAGCCTATCCATATAGGATGTGTGATCGTGACCGGCATCCGTGATTCCGATAGTTGAAAATGCCTTATGCGCTGTGGGCTCCAAATACCAATCGTCGTTGGTATTCTCCGTTACTGTATATGTATACTGGAAAACCTCTGCCCCTTCGGCTTTCGATGCGCCACTAACCACAAGCCCTCGCCAGCCGTTGCTGCATCGGCTTAGTATGCGGTATGTATTATCCAAATTCGGGATGATGTACCATTCCTGCGCCCCACTACCATTCGCCGTATAAGTCCAAACAGCGGCACCATCCTGATCTAAGGCATTATATACATCCATAGCCAGATTTGTATTATGCATCGGTTTAAATGTATATAAACCATTGCTTTGTTTTTCTATTTTCCACTTCTGGTTGGTTCCCGCATTAAAAGAATACTGCTTTAAACCAGTCCCGGAACCTCCCCAATTTGGCACATCCAGATAGAGGCCGCTGTTTTTATTGCGGAGATAATAGGTCCCGTTCGCGATATTGGCCGGGGCTCTGTATTGAACCCAAAGATACGGATGTCCGCTCATGTTGGAATTCTCGTAAGAATAGATCGAATTATAATCGTTCTGGGTTTCGTCCGTGTAATGGATCATAAAGCCGTTGTTCGCCATATTACCGTTGTACATCCGTGCCACGGTGTCCCGACAATTGGTGAAGGCAATCACATTGGTGCTGGAATTCCGCTCGACATTGGCTTGTATGTCGGTTGAGGACGGCTGGGGATTCCAG
>CABQAA010000087.1 GCA_902461995.1 uncultured Oscillospiraceae bacterium
CGGAATCAAACCGCCGCCAACTATGGCGTGATGCTTAAAGCCAGCAACGAATCCCTGCCCTCCAAGACCTTCGCTTCCGCCGACCGCGGCAGCAATCAGCCCGTTGTCATCGTCAATTACTTTGACTATACGCCGGAGGCGGAAGGCATTGAAAGCGGCGCCTTTTACTATCTGAAAAACTGTTTTAGCGGGTATTATTTGGACGTGATGAACGGCTTGACTGCCAATGGCACCGGTCTGTGGCAGTACGGCTTCAACGGCTCAGCCGCACAACGGTATAAGGTTATCCGGGACGCAGCGTCTGGATATTATCGCCTCCTACCTGAAAATACACTGGACAAAGTGTTAATAATGAACACCAACAATGAAATCGTTTTGTCAGACGATTGTTCCACAACCCGTGGTTTATGGCGTATTACACGTGAAGTCGATGGCGGGTATTCACTTGTGAACAAATATAATGCGGATTTGTCTCCCCGCGCCATGGCCCCAACTGGAGATGGCTGTTCCAATGCCGCGCACATAACGGCCCAAGCTGCGGACAACAGCCGAAAATTTCGATGGGAGATTCAATTAGCGGTATTCACGCAAAACGACTCCTTAATTCCGGCAAATAGCGAGGCATGGAATCGAATTCGCTTGTCCCAGCAAAACTATTACGAATATGAGCAGGCATATCTTTCAGGTTCACTAGATGAATATCAGTTTAATTTAATAAAGCAGGATGTCCTTCTTTACGCTGACGAGGCGAGAGCGGAATATGCGACCATCTATCCAAATTCCACATTCCGCAACACCATTTCGTTCCGGATGCTCCAATATAATCAAAACAACCCGATGACGGGAATCGATGTGATTATGACGCAAAAGCTTCTGACAGCTGCCGGTTATTTAGAGCTGTCGTTAGGCGAGCCATACGGGACATATGACGAAATTACACAGGAGGCCTTCATCAATTGGGAGATCGATAACGGATTCGGCAACCCACAACCCTCCGGCTCAACAAAACCGCCGGACGATGCGGACGGGATCGTGACTTTATCCCGATACAACATACTGTTGAACCAGGTGTCTAGTAAACTTTCATTTAGTTGGTATGAGGTTTTGCAGGAGTATTCCGCTCAGCACCGGGCCGTACAGGTATTTCTGATGCAAAAATACGATGAAACTAAAATTGAAGTCAAAATAAACGGGGTGGAACAAAGCGGCGGACGTATCAGTTACGGAAAGGCGGATGTTTTGCACAAAGAGTACGGTTTCGGATCCTCCATCTGGGAGGTCAAACACAAAAGCCAATACAGTATGGGACCAAGCGGGACAGGGAAAAAACAATTGAATAAGTACATTAATGCGATCAATGCGGATTTGTCGATTCCAAAGGCCCCACTCTCTATAACCAGTGATGAGTACCGTCGACATGATTATATACGTGACGCTTTTCCAGGCGAGAGTTTTACCTCCTTCTTCATTCCTTATGGATCAAATTATTTATTGGTGGAATATGATCAGACGGCCGCAGGAGTGGTCCTATATCAAAAATATACGAAAAATGAACGCGACGAATATCTGAAAACCCATTCGGATACGCAAACGCTTACCAATGGAGAGGCTATTGATACCTATTCCGATCAGTTCATGCGCAATCTGGTGATCACGACCGCGGTTGTCGCGGTAGCGGTCGTGATTGTCGGCGGAACCATTGTGGTCTTGCCATATATCGGCGTCGGGGCCGGAGGGGCCTTTGTCGCCGTCGGATCGGCAGGGGCCGGAGAGATTGTACGTCTTGCGGAAAAAGCCGCGGAGGAAATATTGACCCATGCAGCATAAAACAAAACCAGCTGCGTCATCTTATTTAGTCAGAATAGGCGGTATCGTACAGATAGGAGCTGTTTACCAATGGATATGGAGATTCATTACACCGGTCATATTTTAAAGTTGCAGGACCGCGCCTATGCCCACCCCGAAACCTGGAGATGCGAGCCGGTTCCGGAGATGAAATATTCCATTCTCAGAAACGAGAATCGTCCGCTGTGGAAAGAGCACTGGGACGATGTGCTGGACTACGAATCGGACGGAACCCCTATCCGGCTTCGGGATTTGTTTTACTACACGGACCACAAGGACATCCACTCCACCTTCCGCAAGGAGCTGTTACGTCAGCTCAAGCCCCAGATCAATGCCGGACTCGGCATCGACCTCGACTCGCTTACCATGCCTTACAATGTCTGCGAGCTTATTTTTACCGACACCTGGCAGATCAATCTGAACGGCTGGAGCTATACCATGATTGGCCTGCGGATCAGTGTACAGAGCGCCGTTCTGATCCGTTGGCAATCGCTGAACCCAGACATCCCCTATCTGTACCTTGGGGACGTGGTGTTCCCTAAAAGTGTCAGGATCGAGATATGCTCTGAGCGACATGGAATAGAAGCCGCATGGCCACAATGGAAATCCTTCAATCCCAACAATTGGATTGAGAGAATCAAGCCCGACCTGCCCACCCGCAAACGAAAACCCAGACATAAAAGCAAGCCGCTCATTCGCCGTACCGTCTATCCGATGACCCTGGAACCGCAGGATTGGCCGGATGTTCGAACCAGACTACAATTCCGTGAACCGATTTCTGACGAAATCCTCTCCGGCATATACGATCTCTGCGTTGATTTCATGGAGGAGTGGGACAAAAACTTTCAGGAATACGGGGCCATCCATGACTTAACAGCAACTAACCCAGAGGGACATTTTGTGGAGATTCAGGCCGATTTCGGTTCCTGTGAGCCCGAGCAGATCATTCCCCGCTGGATCAATCGGCTGGACGCCTTGTTTGGCCGGCAATTGGCCGGACTGCGCCTATATTAGGGAAAACGAAAGCGAGAAACTATAAAGCAGCGGGGATATGCGGAGATTCTTTGAGGGTATTCTAATGAAATCCGTGACTCGACTGTAAGGAATATTTTTTATCAAGAACACCCTCTATCCGGGATAGGGGGTGTTCTTGGACGACAAAATATGGATAACCCAATCAACATTCACGCCAAGTACAGCTACCGGCAGCTTTTTATGTATAATAATCAACATGTTTTATGTTGACATTGTGGCCACATTGGTATATGCTGGAAACAGGCCGGTGACGGATGCTTTTTTCGGGATTGACATATCACCGGTTCAGGGAGGTGAGGCCATGATTCCGGTTCTCGAGCTGTTATTGATGCTTTGGCTCAACGTGGTGGCGACCATGGGATTCCTGTATCGTCTGGCTCGGGACAAAAAAGGGCCCCCATGCGTGTGAAGCCTCGCGAGCGTTCACGCATGACGGCGGCGGCAGGGGGAAAGGAGCGTCGCTCCGAGTAACCGGTCTGCTCCCATTATACAAAAAAGACAGGGGCGTCTCCATCGCATATAGAATGGGGGTGAAGAGTTGGGGCTTAAAATTCCATCGAAGCGTTTTGACAAAGATGACGGATACTCCACCTTTTCCATCCGCATCAAAACAGAGGTTTTGGAAAAACTGGATCAGTTGGCCAAGGAAAGCGGCCGATCCCGCAACTATATCATTACAAAGATTCTGGAGTCCTCCATTGACGACGTGCTTGTAGTTGATCCGAACATATCGGCTGCAGAAACATCCGAAAAGGAGAAGGGCTGAATTTACCGTAAACAAAGCTGTCTCGCCTGAAAAGCGACCTAACGAAAGGCGAGGCCGCTTTTTTCTTTCAAATTTCTTTCGCCCGTTTTTTCAACCTGCATATCCGGCGGAAAAGCGCACACAATAAAGCGTAAATTCTGCAAAAGGGGTGCCGGTATGGACTGGTGGATGCTGCTCAAGGCCTTTGTTGTCGGCGGGCTGATATGCGTGGTGGGTCAGTTGCTGATCGACCTGACCAAGATGACGCCCGCCCGGATTCTCGTACTGTTCGTCACGCTGGGAGTGGTGCTGACGGCGGTGGGACTGTATGAGCCTCTCGTCAAATTCGCGGGAGGCGGCGCAACGGTTCCGCTGACCGGTTTCGGCTATTCCCTGGCCAAAGGGGTCCAGGAAGCCGTGAAGGAAAAAGGGTGGATCGGGATTTTCACCGGGGGCGTCACCGGAACGGCCGGCGGCATTGCCGCGGCGATATCGATCGGTTTTGTGTGCGCTCTGCTCGCCAAATCGAAAGATAAATCCTGAAAACAGGCCCCGGCGGAAATCCGCCGGGGCCTGTTTCTTTATGAGCGGCTCATGAGATCGCAGAGACGGGAGGAAAACGCCACCGGATCCTCGATGGACATCCCCTCAATCAGGAGCGCCTGATCGTACAGCAGCTCGCTGTACTCTTTCAGTTTCTCCGGATCCCGCTCCCGCAGCCCGGACAGGGTGGCGAAAATCGGATGGTTCTCGTTGATTTCGAGCACGCGGCGGGCTTTGACCTTGTTATCCGCCGGCATGGCGTTGAGCACCTTCTCCATTTCCAGTGAAACCTCGCCCTCGCTTGCGAGGCAGACCGGATGGGACTTGAGGCGTTTGGACAGCCGGACGGCGTCCACCTTGTCCCCGAGCGCCTCTTTCATCGCGTCGAACAGCGGCTTGTTCTCCTCCGCCTGTTTTTTCGCCTCTTCCTTTTCCTCGGGGGTGTCGAGATCGAGATCCCCGGCCGACACCGACTGGAAGGGCTTGCCGTCCCAATCGCGGAGCACTTTCAAGGCAAACTCGTCGATGTCGTCGGTCAGATAGAGCAGCTCATACCCTTTATCCAGCACAGCCTCCGCCTGGGGCAGCCGTTTGATCTTGTCGACGCTTTCCCCGCAGGCGTAGTAGACGGCCTTCTGGTCTTCCTGCATCCGGCCGGCATATTCCGCAAGCGTCACCGGCTTGTCTTCATGGGAGGACACAAACAGCAGCAGATCTTTCAGCAGATCCTTATGCTGGCCGTAGTCGCTGTAAACACCGTACTTAAGCTGGAGTCCGAAGTTTTTGAAAAACGCTTCATATTTGTCCCGGTCGCCGTCCAGCATGGATTTCAGCTCGGCATGGATTTTCTTTTCCAGCCGGGAAGCGATCACCTGAAGCTGCCGATCGTGCTGCAGCATCTCCCGGGAAATGTTCAGGGAGAGATCCTGCGAATCCACCAGCCCCTTGACGAAGCTGAAGTAATCGGGCAGGAGATCGGCGCATTTGTCCATGATGAGCACGCCGCTCGCATAGAGCTGCAGCCCTTTTTCATATTCCCGCGTGTAGTAATTGAACGGGGCACGGGCCGGAATGAACAGAAGGGCGTTGTAGGTCGCCGCGCCCTCGGTGCTCGAATGGATGACGCGGGCCGGATCCTCAAAGTCGTAGAACTTCTCTTTATAAAATTGGTTGTACTCCTCCGGCGTGATCTCGCTGCGGTTCTTCCGCCACAGGGGGACCATGCTGTTGAGCGTCACGTTTTCGGTATAGGATTCGTATTCTTTGTCGCTGCCTTCCTTGAGGCGGCTGCGCTCCATATCCATCCGGATCGGGTAGCGGATGTAATCGGAATATTTCTTGACAATCCCCTGGATGCGGTAGGGCTCCAGATATTCGTCGGTATCCTCTTCTTCCGTCTTCGGCTTGATATGCAGGGTGATCGCGGTGCCCCGCTCCTCTTTCTCACAGGGATCGATGGTGTAGCCGTCGGCCCCTTCCGATTCCCAGCGCCAGGCCTCGTCCGCACCATAGGCGCGGCTTTCCACCGTCACCTTGTCGCTGACCATGAAAGCCGAATAGAAGCCGACACCGAACTGGCCGATGATGTCCACATCGCCTTCAGTCTTGTCTTCGGCCATGTCCTGCCGGAAGGCCCGGGACCCGCTGCGGGCAATGACGCCCAGGTTGTTTTCCAAATCCTCTTTGCTCATCCCGATGCCGTTGTCCCGGATCACAATCGTCCGGGCCTCTTTATCCAGCACCAGATCGATTCCGAGATCCTCCCGGGATATGTCCGACAGATGCTCGGTCAACGCCCGGTAATAGAGCTTGTCCAGCGCGTCGCTGGCGTTGGAAATCAGCTCCCGCAGGAAAATCTCCCGATGGGTGTAAATGGAATTGATCATCAGATCGAGCAGTCGCTTGGACTCCGCTTTAAATTGTTTGCGTCCCATATCGTCGCCTCCAAAGGTTGATTCATCTCATTTTAGCACTCATATCACCCGAGTGCTAAAATGAGTATAGCCTCATTTCGGCCGAAAGGCAAGGGTGCAATTGTAAAAATTTTGTTACAAGGCGGAAAATAGGGGATTTTCTCGGAAAACCTCTTTCTAAAGCGGCGCCGATGCGGTATAATAAGATACAGCCATTGTGAATGTACGTGGAAACGGTCCAAAACCGCATCCCATTCGCGAAAGGAGTCCTCCGTATGCCGTCAGTCAACAAGGTCAGACTCAATATCTGTGGTTCGGAATATGCGATCACCTCCGATGAGACGGAGGAATATGTCCGGGAACTCGCCGGAGAGGTGGACCGGGACATGCGCGCGCTCCTGCATGCCGACGACCGCATCTCCACCACCATGGCGGCGGTGCTGGTGGCGATCACCAACGCCGATTCCGCGAAAAAGGCGGAGGATGCCGCCGATAATCTCCGCGCGCAGATGAAGGGGTATCTCGACGACAACGCCCGCGCCAGGCAGGAGACGGAAAATGTCCGCCGGGAATTGGAGCGGCTGCGCCGCGAACTGGATGAGCTGCGCCGCAGCCGACCCCAGTCTCACGGATGATGCAGGCAAACAGCCGGCCGGAGGTGCTTGCCCCGGCCGGATCCATGGATGCGCTCCGCGCGGCCGTATTCTGCGGCGCCGATGCGGTGTATCTCGGTTCCAACCGGTTCAGCGCCCGGCAGAATGCCGCCAATTTTACAGCCGGCGGACCCGCCGGCGAAGGCACCGCTTCCTTGCGTGAAGCGGTGGCTTTTTGTCATGTCCGGGGAGTCAAGGTGTATCTGGCCATCAACACCCTCATCCGGGACGACGAAATGGACGACGCCCTCGCCCTTGCCGAAGAAGCTTGCGAACTGGGGATTGACGCCCTGATCGTACAGGACCGAGGCTTCGCCCGGCGGATGCGGGCGTGTGCTCCGAGCATGCCTCTTCACGCCTCCACCCAGCTCTCCTGTCACACCCCCGAAGGGGTGCGGACACTGAAAGAGGCCGGCTTTACCCGGGTTGTCCTAGCCAGGGAGATGTCCGAAAAGGAAATCGCCGCCTGCGCGGCCCTCGGCTGTGAACTGGAGGTCTTTGTCCACGGGGCCCTCTGTCGGAGCGTGTCCGGCCAATGTTACCTGTCGGCGATGCTCGGGGGGCGCAGCGGCAACCGCGGACTCTGTGCCCAGCCCTGCCGTCTGCCCTTTGCCGCCGGACACGCTCCGTCTCCGGCCGACACCGCCCTGAGCCTCAAGGATCTGTGTCTGCGGGATCACATAGCCTCTCTGGCGCAGCTGGGGGTAGCCAGCCTGAAGATCGAGGGGCGGATGAAGCGGCCCGAGTATGTCGCGGCTGCCACGGCGGTGTTTGCCTCTCTATCCCGGGGAGAAACGCCGGAGAACGCGCTTTTAGACGATTTACAGCGGGTATTTTCCCGCTCTGGATTTACAGACGGGTATATCACCGACCGACGGGGCCGGGAGCTGCTCGGGACCCGCCGCAAGGAAGACGTGACGGCGGCCGACACGGCGGTGCTGTCCCGTCTCGCCCGTTTATATGACAAGGAACCCCCGCGGGCGGCCGTCGATTGGCATTTGCGGATCGAGTCCGACGCGCCCGCCGCACTGACTGTTTCGGATGGTATCCACGCCGTCAAGGTAACCGGTGACGTTCCCGACCCGGCCAAAACCCGGCCGCTCGATGCGGAACGGGCCGCTGCGCAGCTGCAGAAGACGGGCGGCACCCCCTTCCTTTCCCGGGAAATCGACTGCCGCATCGGCGGCGGCCTCTCCCTGTCCCTGTCCTCCCTGAACGCCCTGCGCCGAGAGGCGCTCTCCCGCCTGGAAGCCCTGCGGGGCGGCGGCCGTCCCATTTCGTTCGATTCGTCCGCCCGGCCGGAGGTGCCGCCCGCACGAAAGGCGCCATGGCCCGCCGCGGCAAAGCCGGTTTTGCTGGCGC
>CABQAA010000088.1 GCA_902461995.1 uncultured Oscillospiraceae bacterium
AAAACAGTAAAACGCCCCTGTCCGTCAGCACGGAACAGGGGCGCCTCTAACAGAATTCATTCCTCCGATGCGGGCGGCTCGGTCACATCGGTACCGGAAGGCCCGGTGGCCGGATCGGTCGGGTCGGCAGGCGCTGTAGTCGAGGTATGTGCACTGCCCTCCAATACCGCCCGGCCCGCCAGGATCTGCGGGTCCTCGTCATCGGTCAGCAACTTGACATAGGGAATCAGCTCCTCCGGCATTTCAACAACCTTGTTCGGCTGAATGCCACCGTCTTTCCAGGTCGAACCGCTCTGGATAAGCGACAGGCTTCCCACCGTCAGACGGACAGCCGATTTATCGGTTTCAATCGGGACCAATTCCTGCACCTGGTTTTTCCCGGCTGTCGCCGTACCGACCACCTGGGTTTTGTTGAAATCCTGCAGAACCCCGGCAAACAGTTCCGCTTCCCCCGCCGTCCCGCCATTGACGAGCGTCACGGACGGCACCTGAATCTCATCGGAATCCTCCGCCATAAACGTAACCGTTTCGTTTTTTGCCATGTATTTGGCATAAGGTCCACGCGGCATCAAAAACGCGATGACCTCTTTCGCCGCATCCAGCGAACCACCCTCGTTGTCCCGCAGATCAAACAGAAGTGCGGAAGCCCCCTGTTCCACCACTGCTTTATACGCCGCTTTGAACTGTGCGGGCGTTTCCTTATTGAAACTGCGGATCTGCAGAATCCCGATCGCGCCGGCCATCCGGCTTTCCACACTGACGGCCGTGTAGGTATTCGACGAAAGCTCGACCGCAAAGTTGGTTTCTCCGCGGGATAAGGTCAGCAGAATTTTACTGCTCTCCAGCAGTTTGCTCTGTACGGTTTCAAACGCCACATTGGCAATCGCCTCCCCGTCCACAGCCGTTACGATATCGCCCTTCTGTACACCCGACAGCGCTGCGGGCGATCCCGCGTCACAACGGGTCACCACCACCGCGCCCTCCTCGGACAGGGCGGCATCCAGACCAAAACCCGTCTGGATGCCGGCGTCCTTGTTCTTGGCCGCCTGATACTCCGACGCCGTCAGATAAGCGGCATACGGATCGCCGAGTCCCTCGACATACCCTTTGGACAGGGCGGCGCGGAGCTTTTCTTCATCCACAGTGTAATTCTGCCGGGCCATTTTGTCGATATCGTTGAGATAATCGAACATCGTCACCCGCTGCTGCAGATCGCTCTGCATGGTGCCGAAATGCCGCATAGCCACCACCATGGTGATGGAAAGCGTCATCGCAATGGAAATAAAAATCAAGGTCAGTGTCACACCCAGTGAAACCTTTTTATTCATCGCCCGTCTGTCCCTTCTGTCGGAAAATTGGCCGATCCAGGCGGCTCGTATAACACAAGCTCATGGAGCCGCCGGACGGCTCCATGAGCTCCTCAAATAGTATGCCTTATTTGGGCAGGGAAATGTATCCATTTCCAACCGGATCCACCCGCGTATTGTTGACACGCACCTCAAAATGCAGGTGCGCTCCAAAGCTGTTACCGGTGTTGCCGATATAGCCGATCACCGTCTTGCCGCCGACAACCTTGTCCCCAACGTTGACAATGGGGCTTCCTTTCTTCATGTGCGCATACAGGGTAACGATCCGCCGCCCCTTGGAATCCAGGCCATGGTCAATCATGGTGTAATACCCATAGCTCATACCCCAAGAATCGGTTTTATTGGCCCTGATGACCGTACCGTCGGCCGCCGCAACGATCTTCTCCCCCAGAGAAGCACCGTTGGATATGTCGGTGCCGCCGTGGAAATCCCCGCCCCAGCGATATCCGAATGGAGAGGAAATCCTCTTAACATTGGGGGCCGGCCAGAACATGCTGCCGCCGTATTTCCCGTCGGAAGGGGTGGTATTGAGCAGATCCTGAATGATTTTTTCCAGCTTGGCCTCATCGGCCTGGATTTTTTTTCGCTCGGACTCATACGTGTTCAGACTTTTTTGCAGACGGTCCCTCTCCTGCTTCGCAGTTTTGCAGAGGGCGTCCAGATTCTTCTTCTGCTTGTCCATGTCAGCCTTAAGAGCCAGCTGGCTTTCACGGGCCACGGCAACGCTATCTTTATCCGCCTGCACCTGCTCTTTTTGGCTGTTGATCACCTTTTTTTCGGCCTCGAGCTCATCCATCAGCTCCTGGTCGTGCTCAGAAATCTGTTTCATCACCTGGGATTTGAGAAGGTAATCGGTGTATTCATCGGTATTAAGCAGCATCTGCAGTGTGGACATATTGCCCGTCTGGGCAATCGAACGCACCCGCAGGCGCAGCTTTTCAAAACGGTCCTGGATCGCCGCTTCCCGGTCCGCGATCTCCTGTTCCATTGTGGCGATCTGCGCGTCCTTATCCGCAATGTCGGAATCGAGCTTGGCGATCTGCGCCGCATACTCGTCAACCTGCGCTTCGATGTTTTCAATCTGTTCATCGAGCAGGGCAACCGCCTTTTTCTGATCTTCCAGGCTGCTTCCGGTCGTCTTGATCTGAGATTCCAGCTCTTTCTGGCGTTTCTGCAATTCGGCCAGCTTTTTCTGTGAATCGGATAGGCTGTCGGCTTTCGCCGGCAAAAGGCCCGCCGGGAGCGCCACGGCCATCACAACCACCGACAAAACCGACAGAAAGCGGATGCCGATGTTCCATTTTCTCGAGGATACGGCGTGCATTGCATAGACCTCCTTTTACGTGGATCAATCGGGATTGGATTCTTCTTTCAGATATTTCCTCATGGAAATGACGCTGCCAAGCACACCCGTGATTACACCGCCAATCAGGAATCCCAGCAGGAGCACCAGCCACACACTGGAGAACGGAATCAGATTGAAGCGGTTGCCGAAGGTAAACAGCTTGGCAAGCTGCGAATAGACGAGATACAGAAGCCCATAGGAAACACCGGCGGAAATCAGCCCCAGCATCATGCCCTCCACCACAAAGGGGAAGCGGATGAAGCCGCCTGTCGCGCCCACCGAGCGCATGATATAGATTTCGAGCCTTCGGTTATACACCGTCAGCTTGATAGTATTGGCAATAATAAACAGGGACACGAGCAGGAGCAGGCCGATGATCCAGCCCCCCACCGCCAGCACAACCTGACGCACTTTTGTCAGCAGCTGGGCAATATCCGGTTCATATTCCACCGTATCGATGTGCTCCACCTGCTGGATCTGCATGACGGTAGCGTCGAACTTGGAGAGATCTTCAAACGTCACGACAAAAGAATCCTGCAGCGGATTCTCCGCCCTCAGATCCTCATGCAGCTCCTCCGGGAAACTGTCCAGATACCGCTCCATGAGCTCTTCTTTTGAAACGAAGTTCACACTGGCTACATTGGTGATGCTTTCCAGCTTTTCTTTAATCGCCGTCGATTGGTCATCGGTCACCTCGGGATCGGCAAACGCCACAATGACGTTCTGCTCATACACCCACTGGAACGCGTGATCGATATTTTCAAACACCAAATACGCGCCGCCGGTCAGAAGCAGGCAAGATACCAACACACCGATCGACGCAATGGCCATAAAACGGTTCTGCCACAGGTTGCGGAATCCTTCCCGCACCAGATACCGGAAACTACTGAATCTCATGGCTGTCCTCCTCCCTTGGCCCGAGGCTGTCGGAGACGACGCAGCCGTCTTGAATTTCTATGACACGCCGGTTAAAGGATTTTACCAGATCATGTTCGTGCGTGACCACCAGCACCGTAGTCCCCCGGCGGTTGATCTCGGTGAGCAGCTCCATAATTTCGTAGGACATTTCCGGATCGATATTGCCGGTCGGTTCATCGGCGATGATCAAAGACGGGTTATTGACCAGCGCTCTCGCCAGTCCCACCCGCTGTTGTTCGCCGCCCGAAAGCTCGAGCGGAAAATTGCGCGCTTTGTTCTGCAGCCCGACCAGTCCCAAAATGTAAGGCACCCGGCGGCGCACATCCCGCTTGGAGGACCCGACCACCCGCATGGCAAACGCCACATTGTCGTATACCGTCATATTGTTGATCAGACGGAAATCCTGAAACACGATGCCCATCGTGCGGCGCAGATAGGGGATCTCCTTGCGTTTGAGCTTGGATAGCTTGAAGTCATTGACGATCACTTCACCTGCGTTCGCCACTTCTTCCCGCATAATCAGCTTGAGAAAGGTGCTCTTTCCAGCGCCGGACGCTCCCACTATAAACACAAATTCGCCTTTGTCAATGCGAATGTTGATATCTTTCAGTGCTTTGATTCCCGTCTCATAGGTCTTGTGGACTCCTCTGAACTCAATCAAGGGAACACCTCCCGTTATCCGTATGCAAACAACTGTCCCACCGTGGTCCGGCCGGCAGCAGACAGCCCCTTTTTATTATGCCATAAGACTCAAAAGCGGGGCAATGCAAAATAATTGCCATATTTAGTCGCCAAACCCTGGTTGTTGTCGAATAAAATCACAAAACCCACATCTTATCCTAATCCCCGTCAAAACGAATGTCAAGTCCCGTAACCGGCTGAATTGTAAGAAAAAAAGGAGAAATCCGGGCGTTTTATTGCAAAACAATAAAACGACAGCCAGCCAAAACCGGCCGGCTGTCGTCCGACGCATCAATATTTTACAGGATTCGCCATCAAGTATTTTTTAACCATCAGCGCCACCTTGAACACAATGGCGTCGTCGAATTCACGCAGATCCAGCCCTGTGAGCCTCTTGATTTTTTCCAGACGGTACACCAGTGTGTTCCGGTGGACGAACAGCTTCCGGGAGGTCTCGGAAACGTTCAGATTGTTTTCAAAGAAGCGCTGGATCGTAAAGAGGGTTTCCTGATCGAGCGAGTCGATGGAACCCTTTTTGAAGACTTCGCGCAGGAACATTTCGCACAGCGTGGTGGGCAGCTGATAAATCAGCCGGGCAATACCCAGGTTATCGTAGCTGACGATGTTCTTTTCGGTATCGAAAACCTTGCCGACTTCCAGCGCAACCTGCGCCTCTTTAAAGGAACGCGCCAGGTCCTTGATGCCCTCGACAACCGTACCGATGCCGACCGTCGCCTGGGTGTAAAATTCGCCGCTCAGAGTATCGACAATGGAACGTGCCAGCTTTTCGAGATCTTTCGATTCGATACCCGCGCGAATCTCCTTGATTAAGGCGATGTCGGTTTCGTTGATATTGATCACGAAATCTTTGTTTTTGTCCGGGAACAGGTTTTGCACGATGTCATACGCCGAAATGTCCGTACGAGCGGAAATCCGGATCAGTAGAACGACGCGGTTGACATCGTTGTTGAAGCGCAGCTCCCGCGCTTTCAGATAAATATCACCGGGCAGGATGTTGTCGAGAATCACATTCTTGACAAAATTGCCCCGATCGTATTTTTCGTCGTAATACTGCTTGATGCTAGACAGCGACACCGCCAGCAGCGCCGCGAATTTGGCGGCCTGCTCGTCGGTCCCCTCGACAAACAGGATGTGCTCAGCGCGGGGGCGGGATCCGAAGGGCTTATAGGTATACCCGCCTTTAACAAACAGCTCCTGTGCAGAGAAGGACTCGGCCGTCACGGCATCGGACACCTCGCCGATTCGTCCGAGATCGCTGCAGGCGATAATGGACAGCGTTTCATCGATCACACCGATGGTCCGGTCGATCGCTTCCCGCATCTGATGCACGACACCTTGAAATAGCCTGTTTGACATACCTGACGTCCCCTTTTATTCATCATCTTCTTGGTTATCGAAACTTCCTGTCCGCCAAACGACGGAACGTTTTGGGAAACAAAAAACGATAATTCACCGTATTATACTTATTGTACACAATTCCGTTGGCAATTTCAAGTAAATTCAGCCTTTAAAATTGAAAAAAAGCGCCGAAATTCCGATTTTTCCGTTTCTCACAGGCGAGCGGCCGCATTTTTTGAGATTATACCGAAAAACCGCCCGGGTACCTTGGACGGCAATGGCCATCGTTTGGCTGGGGCGAGGCATATCGGCATCCAGCTGCAGTATCTCCGACAATCGCGGTCTCTAAAGGCATCGCAGAATTCCCGAAACAGCGGCAAGGTGGACCGGCTCTCTTCAATAAAAGCAGGTGTTTTTCCAGAACGCGCAAAACCAGGCCTTTTTCCATCTTTTACAAAAAGCTGTCCACCGGTGTCGACCGGTGGACAGCTTCCACGTTGTTTGTGAAACCGGCCGGTATCCGCAATCAGTTGCAGATGGTCTGTTCGGTCTCTTTATCGAAGAGGTGAATCTTCGTATTGTCGATGACGATATCGATATTGTCGCTCGGACGGGCGGTGGAGGTCGGTTCGACACGGGCAGTGAAGCTGAAGCCTTCCACATTCAGATACAGGAAGGTTTCGGCGCCCATCAGCTCGGTGACTTCCACGTCGGCTTTGATCTTATTGTCGGCGAACATCTCGAGATACCGGGGCTCGTCGTGGACGTCTTCCGGACGGATACCCATCATGACCTCTTTGTCTTCATAGGCATCGAGGACATTCTTCTCATTCTTCTCAGCCGGCAGCTTGATCTGATACTTGACCCCGCGGGAGGTCTTGGTATCCTCGGAGCCGAATTCCACGAAGAAATCGTCGCCCTTTTTGATCAGCTTGGACTCGATAAAGTTCATTTGGGGGCTGCCGATGAAGCCGGCGACAAACATGTTGCAGGGCTGATCGTACAGCTTGTGAGGCGTATCGACCTGCTGGATGAAACCATCCTTCATAACCACGATGCGGTCGCCCATGGTCATAGCTTCGGTCTGGTCGTGGGTAACATAGATAAACGTAGTACCCAGCTTTTTATGCAGCTTGGAGAGCTCGGTTCTCATCTGAGCACGCAGCTTGGCGTCCAAGTTGGAGAGCGGTTCGTCGAGCAGGAAGACTTTCGGTTCACGCACGATGGCACGGCCCAGGGCGACACGCTGACGCTGACCGCCGGACAAAGCCTTCGGCTTCCGGTCGAGCAGATGGGCGATATCGAGGATGCGGGCAGCTTCTTCGACGCGGCGCTTGATCTCGTCCTTGGGAGTTTTCCGCAGCTTCAGTCCAAAGGCCATGTTTTCAAACACGGTCATGTGGGGATACAGCGCATAGTTCTGGAACACCATCGCGATATCGCGATCCTTCGGGGCGACATCGTTGACCAGCTTCTCGCCGATGTACAGTTCACCGTCGGAGATTTCCTCCAGACCGGCGATCATACGCAGGGTTGTGGATTTGCCGCAGCCAGAAGGACCGACGAGAATGATGAATTCCTTGTCCTTAATTTCCAGATTGAAATCGGAAACCGCTGTGACTCCGCCGGGATACTTTTTGTAGATGCTTTTCAGAGACAGACTCGCCATAAGAAAACCTCCCAATCATTTGCACAACGCGTTTACATACGCCTAAGGTTACTATTACTATACCAGATTTGCGGTATTTGTACCATTCTTGTTATCCACAAACTTTGCTTTCAGCCTTTATCTAAATTATCTAAGGACATTTTTCACAAAAATTGTAAGGCTGTCCGGCAAACACCGCCTCCTTTTCCGTTTCGGTCAATTCACGGCTCTCCCCTTCCGCGAGACGACCGTCCAGCAAAAGGCCGCCGATCGAGACCCGCTTGAGCCAAAGCACCTGTCTGTTCACCGACATGAACATCCTCTTGACCTGATGATAGCGTCCCTCTGTGATCAGCACTTCCGCCAGGGGATTCCCGCCGTCCTCCAGAATGCGGAGGCCCGCCGGGCGGCAGACGGTCCCGTCTTCCAGGCTTGTCCCGTTTCGAAACGCTTCAATATGTTCCGGCAGAATCGGTCCGTCCACGCGGGCGTGATAGCATTTCTCGATCTGCTTTTTCGGAGACAGGATCCGGTGGGCATAGTCTCCGTCGTCGGTCAGCAGAACCAGACCCACCGTATCCTTATCCAGCCGTCCGGCCGGAAAAAGCCCTTTGCGCCGAAGCGGCTCCGGCAGCAGATCCACCACTGTCCGGGCTTTCGGATCCCGGGATACGCACAGGATACCGGGCGGTTTGTTGAGCATAATGTACTGATGCTGCCGATACCGCAGGGGCT